>JAUWZC010000193.1 GCA_030615565.1 Desulfobacteraceae bacterium
CCGTATCGGTAACGGTTAAGGTAACGTAGAAATAAAAAGACGAATGACGTTACCGAAAAACGAAACGGGCATCGTAACCGTAACCCATAAACGTTACTCAGTATTTCGTATTTTCTTACTGACAGTGTCTCGTCGGTTTGAGGCAGAGCTTCGCTAGATCAATCCCGTTTATTGTTTTACCAAGCATATATCCTTTCCCTTGATTATAACTTAGAATGTCATAAATCATCTTCTTCTTCATTCAATTTCTCTTAAAACCTTTAATATATACCTTCCAACTTTAAAACTTTTTTTCTTCTTTTGGATATTGTATATATAATATTTAAATTTATGCCTATCTTACCAAGAGGCATCTATCCTTCCAAATAACAGGAAATACCCCTTGAGGAGTGCTCTATGAACTGGTTACCTGTGCTTATGGGTCTGGTTATAGGATTTGTGCTTGGTCTATTGGCTGCCCTTTTATGGAGATTAATACAAGGAAAAACAGCTAAAGAGCTCGCTGAAGAATTATTCCGTGAAAGTGAGGCACAAAGAAAGGCAAACATTGATTCAATGCTTGAAAATATCAAGGCAAGCTTTGGAAGCCTCTCCCTTGACGCATTATCTAAGTCAACCGAAGAATTTCTAAAGTTAGCCAAATCCCGTCTGGAATCAGAGAGAGAAATCAGTCTTAAAGAATTGGATGGAAAAAAAGGCCTGATTGACCAGCAATTGCAGCAGATGTCATCCAAACTCGAAGATGTTTCCAGGGTAATGAAAGAGCTCGAAAGGGATAGAGTAAAAAAATTTGGAGAACTTACAAGTCAACTTAATACAGCTACTCAGCAAACAACAGCCCTTATGCAAACCACCAATCAACTCCGCGAAGCATTGGCAAGCACAAAGGTTAGAGGTCAGTGGGGAGAAAGGATGGCAGAAGATGTCTTACAGATGGCAGGTTTTATTGAAAATGTAAATTATCTCAAGGAAAAGACTATAGAAGGAGCCGGATCACGACCAGATTTTACATTCCTTCTTCCAGGGAACTTGAAACTGAACATGGATGTCAAGTTCCCCTTAGATAATTATATCAAGTTTCTTGAAACTGACCTGGAACCAGAGAAAGTGAAATCTCGAAACGACTTCTTAAGAGACGTCAGGGCCAGGATTAAAGAGGTTACCTCCAGGGAATACATAAATCCTGAGCAGAGTACTGTAGACTATGTACTTCTGTTTATCCCCAATGAACAGGTTTATTCCTTCATTCACGAACAGGATAGTTCAATCCTTGATGAGGGACTAAAAAATAGGGTGATCTTTTGCTCGCCTATAACACTTTTCGCGGTTCTGGCCGTCATAAGGCAGTCTGTAGATAACTTTGCCCTGGGGAAGACATCTAGTGAGATATTATCGTTGTTTGGTGTATTCAAAAAACAGTGGGATGAATTTCTAAAAAAGTTAGAGTTGTTGGGTAAGAGGATTGAGGATACGCAAAAGGAATATGAATTACTTGTAACGACCAGGCGTCGGCAACTTGAAAGGCCTCTAAATAAGATCGATGATCTAAGAACACAGAAAGGATTACCAATCAACACTGATGAAGATGAATAGGATGAGCCTAAATGTTTTCCATAGCCCCATATGCGCCACGAATTCTGTTTCGAAGTATAAAGCAGAGTCTTTCCAGAACCTTAAATCCGAGTTGAAAATTATCGAGCATCATCTCTCTTAGAGCCGGTCCCTTAATAACAATTACCTTTGTAGGTTTCCTGCATATTGCAGATGACCCTAAAGTATGAGTTTCTCCAATGAGGGTTGACCAGCTGCCTAAAGCCTTCCCTCTACCCAAAATAGTAATAATCGCACTGCCCTTACGTGTACCTACATCAATAGCTCTTTCCAAGAATACATGACCCTCAGCTATTATATAAAGTTCTTCGCCGAAATCTCCCTGATTAAGGATATTTTCTCCAACCTCATACATCTCGACATGGCCAAGGGTTGCTATCTTTTCAATCTCATCCCTATTCAAGCCACTAAAAAGTTCACAATTCTCTAACACATCCACAATCTCTGATAAATCCATAATGCTATCCCTTCATTTTGAATAATTACCTGATTTGTAACTACTCAGCCACAGACCCGCCTGCCAGACGGCGGGCAGTTTTACACTGATTACCGCTGATATTTTTTCTTTTATTGTCATATACAAACCTGCCTGTGCGTTGCACGCAGACAGGTCTCTTGAATTCTGGTTTTCTGCCAAAACTCAATAATTTTTGATCTCTTTGTATTTAAACCTATATGTGTTCACCTGTGTGAATCTGCGGCTGAATAGGACCCTGATTTTATCTTTAATTTACGGGGATGACATAGAGATGTCAATTTAAAATAGCTGTTTTTTCACAAGATCATAGGCCTGCTGAAGTGCATCAGGATGTTCTTTTACTGCCCCCATAGACTCTATTCCTCGAAAAAAAAGGTCCCCTTCATAGCTCATATCTAAGGCATCGAAAAAATACCTTGCTGTCAGCTCGCCACCTTCAAAAAGATTTTTGCCTCTGGTTGCACCTACAGCAATTAAATATCCCCTGCCCCTGTCATTACCTTTTTTATCTTTACCTAATCTTTTCCTCCACCACATAGCCTGACCCCTATCAATCAAGGCCTTTATCTGAGAGGTTAAACCATAGAAAAATATAGGAGAGGATAAGATAATAACATCTGCATCATCCATGAGATTATAAATATCCTGCATATCGTCCTGAACTATGCACGTGCCGGTTTTTGCACATCCATCACAGCCCCTACAGCCTGCAATCTTCAAATCCCGTACATAGACTTTATTGACATCATCATCATGTTCTTGAGTTCCCTCTAAAGCACTATCAAGAAGCAAATCAGTATTGCCCCCATTCCTGGGACTTCCATATATCCCAATTACTTTCGGCATTAATTACCTCTCTATAAACTATTTTACCTTAAAAAGTTACTAATGAAGCTCTGTTAACTTTCCTTGATATTTACCTTTATTTAAAGTAGCTTATATAATGCTTTATCATTAAAGGCCAACCTAAAAGGCATTTAAGCACAGGATATATCTTGAAAATAGTTGCTTTTATACCAGCACGCTACCAATCAAAACGTTTTATGGGAAAGCCTCTGGCCTTGATTGCAGGAAAACCTATAATTCAACATGTCTTTCAGAGGTCCAAAGAGTGCCCGGAGTTGGATGAGATATATGTGGCGACCGATGATCTCAGGATTTATGAATGTGTTAATGAGTTTGGTGGTCATGCAATTATGACAAATGAAGGTCACCAATCAGGAACAGACCGGATTGCTGAAGCAGCGGAAAAGATAAATCTTGCGGATAGAGATATAGTGGTCAATATACAGGGCGATCAACCAATTTTTCAACCATCAATATTATCTGACCTTATACAAGCCCTTATAGAGGACCCGGCAATTCACATGTCCACCCTCATGTATAAAATCAAAGATGACCAAGAGCTACATGATACAAATAAGGTAAAGGTAGTTGTTAATAACAATGGATATGCAATATATTTTTCTCGTTTGCCCATCCCTTTTTATCGGGATGAAAAATCAAAGGCTATTCATTATAAACATTTAGGATTGTATGCGTATCGGAAAGAATTCTTATTATCATTCACAAACCTTTCCTATGGCTTATTAGAGGAAGCAGAGAAACTAGAACAATTACGTGTTTTAGAACATGGTTTTAGAATAAAGGTGGTGGAAACAGCCTTTGATTCCATTGAAGTAGACACACCAGAGGATATAAAGATGGTCGAACAAAAACTCCTCTACTTAAAGCAGCCTTGACCTATTCCTTTTTTCTATCTCATAATCTTTAAGGCATCATGAAAAACTTTAGATGCTTGTTAGCATCTCTACTAATCTCTGTAAATTCTAACCCCAAGAAAAGACGGCCCGGGATTTTGCTATCTTTTACTGATCTTATTATGGCAACTACACTAATAGTATTTCCTGAAGGAAGTTGGAAGCTGATTTTAAACTTATTCCCGGGATTGTGGGAAAATTTAAGGGCGTTGGATGCAGCAACCTCAACTCCCAAGCCCGTAGCGCTTATATCTTTAATAACTCCATATAAGTTTAATTTAGATGAATGGGTAACTGGGCTGTAAAGACATTTCTGAACCCATTTTTTTCTGTAATATTCCCTTTTATCGGCTTTCTTTTCTGCTGCTATCCTCTCCTCCTTTTTTTGTCTTTTCTTAGAAGTTAACTCATCAACAATTCTATTCATCCTCAGCAATCTATTCAGTGTCTGTTTAGTGATATATCCCAATATAGGGGGCATGTTTTTATATTCCTCACTCAGCCTTGCAGGATGCCAGACTTCGAGATCAACATCATCTAATGCCTCAACAGATGCAGATCTTGGTTCAAGAAGGAAATTAAAAAATGTCATCTC
>JAUWZC010000290.1 GCA_030615565.1 Desulfobacteraceae bacterium
CGGGGAACAGAGCTCGATCATTGAATTAAAGGTTGCTCAAGAAGATATAGGCAAGGTTATTGGAAAACAGGGAAGAACTGCACAGGCTATCAGGATTATTCTCGGTGCAGCCGGAATGAAGTTGAAAAAGAGATTTAATCTAGAGCTAATCGAAAAAGGGTAAACTGATTTAACAATTTCATTTCAAAATACACACACCGATTCCCCCGTAGATGACGGAAACCCTTGCCGTTGATTCACCGGTTTTTAAATTTTTCAAGCCATCCATTGCCTTGATCTGACTTGACTTTTATTCCTTTGTGTATTTTTAGAGCTGAAATTGGCTCGACTATTTATTTTTGATCTATCGTTTCGAAATCTCTTTCTGGGGCTGAATCCTATGCTCATGTATCGCTGCTCCGGTGCTGGCATTGTTCGCAGGAAAGCCAATATTAAGTGCTGGTGAGGGAGCTAGCTTTGGTATTCCTGGTTTTGTTCCCTGGTCAATGAACACTATACTGGGTTTTTATGCTGTCCTTGCCATAGGCGTCCTTGTGCTCAAAACAGTAATCATTACAGGCGGAGTGAGCTTGCTATTTCATTTCAAAGAAAAACCTGCGCGCGATAGCACTCAAGAATAATAATATCTAAAATCTGACATTCTACTAGCCCCTGCAAGGTAAATTGCTATCCCAAAAGAGCTGATTATTCTTGGCCAATGGGACACAAATAGCTAGGTCACAAATAGCCTTATTACAATTTTTACGGATTGTTACCTAATAACTTTCCTTCTTGAAAACCCACATCAAGCGCCTTCAAATTTATTTTAAGGTTTTTCTTTCTACTAACTAACTCCAATACAGATCTCAGATCTTCATATTTAAAAGGGACTAATCCTGTTCCCGCAGAATAACCGATGAGTACTATATTGGCAGATCTTATCGAGCCAATTTTAGAGGCTGCGCCGGTTGCATCATATGCCCTGAATGTTATCTCATTCTCCTTCAGAAATTTCATAATACTCTTGTTGAATTGATCCGCACTCTCAAGATTTACAAAACAGATGCCTCCGCTTTTTAAGAAATGTAAAGTCCTGTAGGTCTCGTTCTCTTCAAAAGAATAGAGAATATCAGCAGCGCCTTTTCTTATCAGAGGGCTTTGAAACTTGCCAAGCTTCAGATGGGCGATAACTGAGCCTCCTCGTTGACTCATGCCGTGGGTTTCCGATCCCATGACATCCAGGCCCATTTTAAGTCCTAGCTCAGAAAACACCTTTGAAGAAAATAATATTCCTTGCCCGCCAATCCCGGCCAATATTATCTGCACATTCATAGCTTATAAAGATATTATGGATTTATCTATCCATCTGAGAGTTCATTTAGCTTCTCAATCGGAATGATAGCTCCTCTTGGGCACGCATCTATACACACACCACAGTCCACACAAAACATTCGGTCTATCTCGACAAGGTTTTTTTCTTCATTAATAAAAAGAGCAGGGCATTCAAAATAATCGATGCAGTAGTTACAGCCATTGCAGTCATCAGTTATCTCCACTTTCACAGGATTATCCTCGCACACCTCTGGGTAGCGGATAATACAGGGATGTCTGGCAATGATCACAGCTATTCCCCCATCTTTTCTCTGAGTATACGTTTTTGCCTCTTTCAAAAGTTTTACTAAATTTTTTATATCATACGGGTCTATAGTCTTAATCCATTTTACTCCGCATCCTTTAATCAATTCCTTAATAGGTATTTTCCTGCCCTCGCTTCCATCTGCAGTTATTCCTGTGCCGGGAGTAGGCTGCATCCCCGTCATGGCAGTTATTTCGTTGTCCAGAATGACTAAAATAAATCTCGCATTGTTATAGACGGCATTTAAAAGAGAAGCAGTGCCTGAATGATAAAAGGTAGAATCACCCATGGTGGCAACGATAGCAATATCTTTTTTGTCCTGATGATAAGCTTGATAAAAACCGCTGGCTAAGGTAATTCCAGCTCCCATATCAAGGACAGTATCAACAGCTTTCAAATTGAGTCCGAGTGTGTAACAGCCTATATCGCTGGCATAGATAGCCTTTGGGAGTGCCTTTTTAATGGCGAAAAATGCTGCCCTTTCAGGGCAGCCGGCACACAAGGTCGGCTTTCGAACTTGAAGCTTAAGTTTTTCGATAAGTTTATCAAGTTTAGAATCTGTTATTTTTTCTAAATTAGTTATTCCAAGTTCTAGCAAAACATCTGCCAGAATATTATGAATTCCATCAGGATCAAGCTCTCCCTCTAAAGGAATATGGCCAGTTAGTCTCCCGAGCACCTTACTTTTATCGATAATCTGAGATTCGATAACAGAATCAGTCTCTTCAATTATTAAAACCTTCTTGTGTCTTTTAATAAAATCTGCAATTCTTTTTTGGGGGAGTGGATAAGGAGTTCCTATCTTCAGGACATTGATAGCACTTTTTAAGTTTAGCTCTTCAAGAATATCCATGAGGTTAACAAAGCTCACGCTACATGTAATTATGCCAAGGGAAACACCCCGGGATTTCCCTGCCTCATAGTTCCATTTGGTGTCATTTTCAAATCTTTCTCTTATTTTCTGTAAGGTTTCATTCAGCTTTTT
>JAUWZC010000067.1 GCA_030615565.1 Desulfobacteraceae bacterium
AAAAAGAGTATATGCAAGCTGAAGTCCAGGAGTCAAAATTAGAGGAAAAATTCCTCCCCTTTGCAAAAAAGATGATGAATGAGGAAATCCCTCCCCTTATTATCGATACCTTCAGGTTTTACTATGAAAAGCTTATAAAAGGAGAAAGGGGATTGATATCAAGGGAGAATATTGTTCCAATTGAAAAAAATGATATCGCCGATATGGAAATGTTAGGTGGGTTCGCCAAAAAAGGGTGCCAGGCAATAAAAGAAACAGTGATAATTAAGTTGAATGGTGGCCTCGGAACAAGTATGGGCTTATCAAAGGCAAAATCCCTCATCGAAGTAAAAAATGGATTAAATTTCCTTGATATTATTGCAAGACAGATTCTGAGCCATCGGGAGAAATATAGAGTAAACATTCCTCTTGTGCTCATGAATAGTTTTAAAACAGATGAGGATAGTAAAAAATTTCTAAATAGATATCCTAATCTGGCCTCTGATATTCCCATATCCTTTTTACAGCACAAATTTCCAAAGGTTCTAAAAGAAAACCTAAGCCCTGGTGATTGGCCAATAGACCCAGATTGCGAGTGGAATCCTCCAGGTCATGGAGATTTTTATTTTGCCTTGATAACCTCTGGTATGCTAAATAAGTTGACTAGTAAAGGCTATAAATACGCCTTTATATCCAACTCTGATAATCTTGGGGGAATAATGGATGAGGCAATACTTGGTTACTTTGTCTCACACAATTTTCCGTTTATGATGGAGGTTGCAGAAAAAACAGAGGCAGACATCAAAGGTGGGCACTTGGCCCGCCTGAAGACTGGTGGTCTCATCCTCAGGGAGATAGCCCAGTGTCCGGAGGAAGAGATAGAAGAGTTTCAGAATATAAATGTATACAGATACTTTAATACCAACAACATATGGATTAATCTTTTATTTTTAAAAAAACAGCTCGAAAAAACTGATAATATCCTTGGGCTTCCTATGATTATTAATCCTAAGAGAATTGATCCAAAGGATGACTCCTCACCAGAGGTTTACCAGATCGAAACGGCTATGGGATCAGCTATCTCTGTTTTTAAAAAGGCTACAGGTATAAGAGTGCCAAGGACAAGATTCTCTCCTGTCAAAAAGTGTCAGAATCTCCTTGCGCTCTGGTCTGATTGCTATGTAATGACTGAAGACAGTAGAATTATCCAAAATCCCAAAAGAAAATTTGGAACCATACAGATAGATCTGGATGACAGGTATTATAAAAAAATTAATCAGTTAAAAGAAAGGTTTTCCCATGGTACCCCTTCCCTGATTGATTGCAAGTCACTTAGAATTAAAGGAAATGTTTACTTTGATAGAGGGATTGTTGTAAAAGGGGATGTGAATATTATCAGTCCTTTGTCAAGGAAGGTTTCTGTCCCTGAGGGGATGGTAATTAATAAAGATCTAATTTTTAATTAAATTATAAATAAGGCAAAAAATGCCAGATGTTGACCCACAGGAAGCCGAAAAGACAATTAAGGCTATCCAGAATATCGCTATTATCCTAACCGGTGCTACTGAATTTGTATGTGAAGGAAGGATGCTCAAGAGATTTTCAAGGAACATAGAGGAGAATCTCGAAAAATTAGAACATGATATCGCCCTCCTTAAGAAAAAATTTCCGGGAAAGTTTCCTGAAACACTGGAACCAGATAGCTCGCTATCCAGAATTAGAGATATCGCCATAACGCTTAAAGGAGATAATGCTGATATAGAGGCTAAATGTCGGTCAGGAGAGCTGGGTAATGAATTAACATTAAGAGCAACAGAGTTGAAGGCTATTATGAAAGATATCCTGGATGCTCTCAGGGGGAAGATTTCTGGATACACTATTATTGATAGATTTGCTTACTATGGAGGAAAGGTTAAATCATTTCTTTTGGGTCTTTATCTCCTAGTTTCAAATACAGGGAGGATTATTCTTGCAGCAATCTTGGTTATTATTCTTTCTTTTGTTTATTTATCTCTTACCATGGAATCGGAAAATGTTGTGCTTAAAAGTATAAAAAATGACCTTGCCTATATAGAAAAACAAAAGGATATACTCTCGAAGCAAAGCCAGGAATATAAAGAAATCAGAGAAAAGATCAAACCTTTTGACCAGGCTGAGATGGATAGAGAGGATAAAATAGAATGGTTAAACCTATCCATGAAGGAAAGGAAAAATAGGGTGCTTATAGAACAAATTATATTTTCTATAGAAACAAGGGAAAAAAAGATTGCAGAGAAAAATAAAAAGGTAGAAGAGATCCGGAAAAAATCATTTTTCCAAAAATTATTAAGGAGATAGAGTCAGGCATCACCTCATATCATTAATCGATAAAAATTGCTTTTTTCTTTTCCTTTGGCTAAAACTGTCCAGTGCTTAGAATCTCTTGTCAACCCAACAACGACTGATTGGCCAATCGCAGCATCACTGTAAGACACAGTTATAGAAGCAACCAATTTTATCTCTTCAGGTGATAGCTCTCCTGTTGCCAAAACAGTGGGACCGGGAAATGATTCAACAGTCAAAACAGTATCCCCACCCTCCCTTAAGGAAGTAATCACCCCATTCTCTTTTTCGTTTCGGCCCACCACAATTTTGGTTTCTTCACTAATCCTAAAATGCCTCCCCCATTTTAGAAGCTCTATATCTCGCTGCGAAAATTTTGGGTCACGGGATATTAAATCTTTTAGACGACGGGAAAACACTACCTCCGTTAGCAGACACCCTCCTGCTGGAGCCGGATACTCTTTTATCCCAAACTCCTTGGCTAATTCTATCTGTGGCTGGCGGGAACGCCCTGAAAGACCTAATAATCTTTCTCTAATCACCCAGCCTTCTCTTTCAGGAAGAGTTTCGGGTAATCTTTTTGCCGAAAGGGGCCTGAGGATAAGATCCTTAAAACCCGAATCATGAGAAATAAGGGAAAGGGATCTTAAATTCTGCGACATAGGCCGCTGGCCCGATACCTCGCCGCTTATGATAAAATCTGCTCCTTCCTTTTTCAGCATCTCACCGGCTATTTTGAACATAAGTTTATGGCAATCTATACACGGGTTTAACCCTTTTCCATAACCATGCCGTGGGCTTAACACTATCGGAAGAAACCTATCTGTGATCTCTATAACTTGAAGGGGAAGCCCGATATAATAAGCAGACTGGGCAGCCTTCTCGGAGGAGAAAAAGGAAGTCTCAAAAAAGATTCCAATAACATCAACTCCTTGTTCCTCGATAACTTTAACAGACAAAATGCTATCAAGGCCACCAGAAAACAGAGATAAAGCCTTCATAAAAATAACCTCCTTAACCGACTAAACTTAGCTTGCTTCGCTTATCCCGCTATGTGGGAGAGTATTGGAGTGATGATTTTACCCGCTTGCTTCGCCTGAGTAATATTGATGGCGGGCGGGCCTGACTTGCAAGGCCAGAGTTCAATAGGCTTCGCTTACAAGATATTGCAGCAATAACGGCACTTTCCAGCCAAGTCGCGCCTCCCGATCCCGTACCGGTCTCGGGACGGGGAGGGCGGGCCATCATTCCATATGGACGGCAGAAATCTCTTGCCATCGAATAATATGTGATTCCAATAAGTAGTAGAAATTTTGAAAAGTCCATTTAGTTTATCAGGCAGAAAGCATGAATCAAGTAAAAAGATCGTTATTAATCAATGAATAACTTAGTGTAATCATTGACGGGTTTATTTTCCTCTGCTATTTAGTTTAGATAAACTGAACTTCTAATGGATAGATCATGAAGGCTTTCGGACCAGTTCCATCAAGACGATTGGGTTCTAGCCTTGGGATAAATAATATACCACCCAAGGTTTGTACCTATTCCTGTGTCTATTGCCAGATAGGTAAAACAATAAATTTGCACTGTGAAAGACAGGCATTTTATAAGACAGACGATTTAGCACGTGAGGTCACGGAAAAGGTTAATGAGCTCAGAAAAAGGGGCACGAGGATAGATTATTTGAGTTTTGTCCCTGATGGCGAACCAACCCTGGATATCAACCTTGGCAAGAATATTGAACTTATTAGGCCATTAAATATAAAAATTGCCGTTATTACCAATGGGTCTCTCATAAGCCGTAAAGATGTGAGAGAAAATCTACAAAAGGCAGATTTGGTTTCATTAAAGATTGACACTGTTACAAGAAAAACCTGGCTAAGAATTGACAGGCCACACAACTCACTTAATCTCAAAGCAATATTAGATGGAATGCTCAAATTTGCAGAGGAATTTAAAGGTGAGATAATTACAGAGACCATGCTTCTTAATGGAATGAATGATATATATGAAGAGATTAAAAAAATAGCCGATTTCTTAACCTTATTAAAACCGGCAAAATCCTATATTTCCATCCCTACCAGACCAACAGCAGTAAAAGGGATACTACCTGCCAGTGATGAGGTCCTTAATATAGCCTACCAGGTCTTTAATGAGAATCTAACCAATGTAGAATATCTAATAGGCTATGAGGGAAATGAGTTTGGTTTTAGTGGTAATGTTGAAGAAGATTTACTCGGCATTACCTCTGTTCATCCAATGAGAGAAGAGGCTGTAAAGCAATATTTAAAAAAGGCAAATGCAGATTGGCGAGTAATAACTGATCTGATAAAAAAGGGCGCCTTAATAGAGCTGAAGTATCAGGGGAAAAATTTTTACATGAGAAAATTACCAGGGAAGGCCTAATTATATTTTTCTATCCTACCATTT
Source organism: Desulfobacteraceae bacterium (assembly GCA_030615565.1). Taxonomy (GTDB): domain Bacteria; phylum Desulfobacterota; class DSM-4660; order Desulfatiglandales; family B25-G16; genus B33-G16. The sequence continues at coordinate 4,732 of JAUWZC010000067.1, forward strand.
TTGAGGGTATCAAAAGAGTCAAACCCAGTCCAGATCCCTTTCTCCATAAAAAATTACGTTGACATTATATGCATAAATGTATTACATAATTCTGAAAATGAGTAATACGAGGGGGTGAGTGAGGTGGCAGTGGTTACATCAACGGTAAAGGGTCAGATCGTCATTCCTGCTGATATCAGAAAGAAGTTTAATATTAAAAGTAGATCTCGCGTCAATGTCTATGATGAAGGGAATAAGATTATTGTAGAGCCTCTTCCAGATGACCCTATTCAAGAAGGAAGGGGTATGTTAAAGACCCGGGGGCACATCTTAAAGGCCTTAGTTGGTATAAGAAGAGAGAAGCGAAACAATGAAAAAATATGTGATGGATAGTTTCGCAATGATCGCTTTTTTTGCAACCCATTTTTAATATAGTGTTCCAATTGTATGACATTTAAACGTTGCCGCCCTCTCTTAAAAGATTTTCTATGGGGATTTTATATGAAAATAATCAAAGCTATTTTTCGCAATTCTCTGGCTTATTCCTGGTACTCCCTTCAACTCTTCAATCTCCGCCCTTGATAAGGATTCAATATCTCCAAAATATTTGAGCAATGCCTTTTTTCTTTTTGGCCCCACACCAGGAATCCTGTCAAGCTTAGACCCTGTTAGCTCTTTTTTTCTCCTTTTTCGGTAATAACTGATTGCCCTTCTGTGCGTTTCATCTCTAATCCGCATAAGCAGAGAGAGTACTGGATGATTTCGGGCAAGGATAAGGGGGTTTTTCCTGTTTGGAAGATATATCCTATCTATGGCTCCTGGTTTTCCTTTATCAGCCTTTGCTATTGATATAACATCTGGTGGGGGCACAAGGGCAAAGGCATCTATAGTTTTCAGGGCTACAGAGAGATGGCCCTTTCCTCCATCTATAACAAAAAGATCAGGTGGCTTGCTCTTTTTCAGCCTTCTTTTAATTACCTCTGCAATCATTGAATAATCGTCTATCCCCTTTACTTCTTTTATCCTGTAATTGCGATAACCAGACTTTTGTGGCAACCCTTCAACAAAGGTTACTAAAGAAGCTACAGCAAGATCACCTCTCAAATTAGATACATCTATTCCTTCTATGTGTTCTGGTTTCCTTTTAAGTTTAAGCACGGATTTCGCTTCTTCAAGTATGGCAGACTGGTCGCTTTCCCGCCGTTTCAATAGAATATTTTCCGCGTTTACCACAGCCATATTCACAAGTTTTTTCTTATCTCCCCTGGAGGGAACAGAGATAGAGACCTTCTTTCCAGCCTTCCCTGTCAACCATTCAGAGATTAACTCTTTATCATCTATTGCATACGATAGAATTATATCAGGAGGGATAAATTCCTTATCTCTATAGTATTGTTTCAGGAATGCCTCAAGAACTTCACCTGGATTTTCCCATTTATAGCGTATGGCATAATTTCTGCTCCCAACCATATACCCACTGCGCACCAAAAGAATCACAACCCCTGCCTCTTTATCATAGCAAGATATTCCAATAATATCCTGATCCTTCATTCCAGTGGAGACTATAGTCTGGCGTTCTACTGTTTTCTCTACAGCCCTGATTTGATCTCTTGCCCTGGCAGCCTTCTCAAAATTAAGCTCCCTTGCGGCCTTCTGCATTATTTCCTTCAATTGTGAGATCAATTCTCTGTTGCGACCCTCTAAAAATAACTTGACCTGATCCACTATCTCTTGATAATCCTCTACCCCTACATGCAAGCAACATGGTGCCAGACATCTACCTAATTGATAATTTAGACATGGTCTTGATCTCTTAGGGATTTCCTTTTTATTACACTTTCGTAAAGGTAAAATAGGGCCTATCAAGCGTAGGGTAGAACGTACTGCTGAAGCGGATGTGAAAGGACCGAAATAGAGAGCTCCATCATTTTTCATCCTTCTAACAATAATCAAGCGAGGATACCTGTTATTGATATCCAGCTTAAGGAGGGGATAATTAGCATCATCCTTTAGAATTACATTATACCTGGGTCGATACTTCTTTATAAGATTTCCTTCGAGTATCAAGGCCTCTTTTTCCGTGGCGGTTATAATATGCTCTATCTTATACGCACCCTTAAGAATGAGAGATAATTTATAGGGCTGATCCCTGCCCTTTGTAAAATAAGAATAGATGCGTTTACTCAAGTTTTTGGCCTTGCCAATATAAAGTATTTTTCCCGATCTATTCTTAAAGAAGTAAACCCCTGGTTTTTGAGGAACATTTTTTAGGGTATCACTGCTCAGCATTGCTCATTCTCATCATTGATTAGTTAAATCGTTGAGTATTTAAATAGTGAGAGGTTTGGTTTTTTACTACTCAATTACTCGCCGACTTAACTAAGAAAGTTGATTTTACCACAGACAACGGAAAACCAACATTACTAGACAGATCACTATATAATATAATCCTTTGCGGACCTAAACCAATAATAAAAAATACCAGGAGATTCAAAGATGATCTTAAAGCCAGAGAAGATAGATAATGTAAGGCCTGAACAATATCGTATCATCATGAAAAGATCCAGTGAAGATATCAGCTCAATCTATGAAGAGGTACGGAAAATTGTGTTGGATGTGAAGGATCATGGCGAACAGGTATTCCTCAATTATTACAAAGAAAAATATAAACCTGATCTTACCTTAAAGGATCTGGAGGTCGGAAAGGAAGAGGTTGAAGAAGCCTACAGAAATGTTGATTCAAAGGTAATTGATGCCCTAAAGTTTGCTTCAGAAAATATAATCAAGTTCCATCGTGCCCAGATGGAGAGAGAGATGTGGGTAATTGACATTGCCGATGGAATTTTGGCTGGACGGATGACCACACCATTAGAAAGAGTTGGTGTATATATACCTGGCAGAAGGGCTGCTTATCCAAGTTCTATCCTGATGACAATTTTGCCTGCCAAAGTAGCCGGCGTGAAGGAAGTTATTGCCTGTACTCCCCCAGATAAGGGTATGGTTATAAATCCTTCCACTCTTGTTGCTGCAGATATAGCTGGCTCAACAAAAATCTTTAAAGTCGGTGGACCATGGGGAATTGCCTCGATGGCCTATGGCACCAAGACTATTCCCAAAGTAGATAAAATAGTTGGACCTGGAAACAAATATGTTACCGCTGCAAAGATTATCGTCTTTGGAGTGGTAGATATAGACTCCCCTGCAGGACCAAGTGAGGGGATGATCCTTGCTGACAAAACAGGAAATGCAGATCTCATTACAATAGATCTATTATCCCAGTCAGAGCATGATCCAGATGCAGCATCCATCCTTGTGACAACTTCAGATGAACTTGCATTTAAGGTCTCGGATAGAATAAACAAAGAACTGCCCAAACTTTCCAGGAAGGAGATCATTACTTCATCCCTTAACAAACATTCCTATATCCTGATCGCACGGGATATGGAACAGGCCATTGATTTTATCAATGAGTATGCGCCAGAACACCTGGAGATAATGACTGAAGACCCTTTTATTACTCTCAAGAAAATTAAAAATGCAGGCTCTATATTCATGGGACCATTTTCACCTATTCCTGTAGGTGATTATGCCTCTGGGACAAATCATGTTCTGCCCACAGGTCAGACGGCGCGGATGTTTTCGGGTTTATCTATTGACGATTTTGTAAAGAAAACAACCTTTCAGTATCTTAGCAAGGATGGGCTTTCCCTATTAAAAGAGGTGGTTGTTACCTTAGCCGAAGCAGAAGGTCTTCCTCTTCATGCAAGAACAATCTTGGAGAGGTTTAAATAAGTGTTACTTTTTATATTGCGTTATAGATATTCATTTAATAAATGAGTAAATCGTGTTAGATAATTGCAAAAAATTTAAGGAGGTAGGATATGACTAATATAAAAGGTTATGACATGCCTGATGAGCTTTATTATCATGAAGAGCACAGTTGGGCCAGAGTTGAAGGTAACAGGGTTACTGTAGGCATGGATGATATGTTTCAAAAGGAGGCAGGCGATATAGTCTTTGTAGACCTCCCTGAAGAGGAAGACGAGGTTGAGCAGGGAGAGGTTTGCGGCAAGATTCAATCAAGGAAGTGGATCGGGAAACTCTGCGCACCTGTCTCAGGAGAGATTGTCGAGATCAATGAAGACTTAGAGGATGATACAAGTCTCGTCAATCAGGATCCATATGGAAAGGGATGGATTTTGGTTATCGAGGCGACTGATCTTGAAAACGATCTAAGCAATCTTATGCATGGAGACTCTCTCCTTCCTTTTATCGATCAAGAGATAAAACGGACTGAGGAAGAAAGGGCGAAAGCTTAATGTATTCATGGAGGCTCTTTAAAGATACCCAAAATTCTGTTTCAACAGCTTTAGGACTATCTATTGACGATACACTCCCTCTATCTTTATCCCAGCATGGCTCTCCACCAATACTTCACCTTTATATATTTAAGCCTTCAGCTATTGTTGGCAAATACCAGGATATAGAGGCTGCCTTAAGGCTTGATAGGTGTAGGCACAGGGGAGTTGAATATAACCGAAGGAGTACAGGTGGCGGGACAGTGATAATGGGTCCAAAGGTGGTGGCCCTTGGCCTTGGCATCAACATCGATCAGCCTGGTTTAAAGAAAGGAATCGGAGGAATATTTGAATCCCTGAGTGCTGTCTTGATAAAAACATTGCAGGATCTGGGGATAAATGCCGGGTTTAGGCCCAAGAATGACCTTGAGGTAGAAGGGAAAAAGATAGCAGGTCTTTCTGCAGCACTAGAGACAGAAAAGGCGATTTTATTTCATGCAAGTCTGCTGGTCGACTTTGATATACCATTAATGCTGGATATTATGAATCAACCACCTTTAAAGCTGTACGATAAGGGTTATAACTGCTTCAGTCAGAGGATAACTACTATTACGGAGCAACTAGGCCATGATATCAACATGGAGCGTGTTGTAGAGGCTATAGAAAACACCTTCAGCCAGAAATTTGGTGTCACCTTTGAAATGGATGAACCTGACACATGGGAGAAAAAAAGCATAAAAGATCTTATCAATACTAGGTATACGAACCCGGATTGGATCTTTTCCCACAAACATCCCAGATCAAGGACTGGCATAGGTGAGTTCAAAACACCAGGAGGTCTTTTGGAGATATACCTATCTCTTGCAGGCAGCACTATTGAGCATATTATTATCACAGGGGACTTTTTTTCTACCACAAAAGATGTAACTCTTCTGGAGTCTGCCCTAAAATGGACATCAGCAAAAAGAGAAAAAATTGAGGAACACCTCTCAGAGGTCTGGAGAGAGGATATAATCTATGGAGTTAATGTTGGTACATTGACAGAGGCAATCGTAAAGGCCAAGGAAAATCTGATAAATAGTTAAAAATGTCGTAACATTTCAGCTCTTTGAAAACTCCCCCTGGCCTTTAATCAAGGCCACAGAGGTATCATTGGTGAGACGCATGAGCATGGAGATGTCTTTTTTTACATCATGCCCTCTAACATGGGGCCTCAGCGTGCCGCTTCAAATCCCGCTAAGCGGGACAACTCGTCATTGTTTTCTAGGGCCTTT
>JAUWZC010000329.1 GCA_030615565.1 Desulfobacteraceae bacterium
AACTTATTGGGAGGGATATCCCCATCAACTAGCCTATTGGGTAAAATTTGACCTGGGAGGGTCTAAGGAAGTTTCCCGCATTTGGCAGCTTTGTGATAGATCAAGGTTGGAAGGACGACTAAAAGACTATATATGGCAATATAGCAACAATGCTGTCAATTGGAAAGATATTCCCGAAACAAGAAGCAGGGAATCCGACGCTTTTAGGGGTATAATTAAGTTCGATGTGCCCATTACCGGCCGTTATTTCAGACTCTATATAAAGGGTTGGCATGGCCCTGTACCCCGGATACATGAGATAACCCTTTATTCACCTGGAACACCAACTCCACCCCAGGTCCCTGCCACCGACTATGTCTTAATTGTGGGCAATAGGCATCATGGTGGAGAAGATGGGAATATTCGTCGAGCGGTCGAAAACTCAACATTTAACCTTGAAACTGTAACAGTACCTTATTATCAGGTATCATTGGACATGGTCAACCATTTGGAACCTAAACCTGTTGCCATCATACTGAGCGGGTTTGACCGTTGGTATGAGAACTTGCCCATGTTCGAGTTTAATGGAGAGTATGAGCTAATACGGGAGTCCAATATTCCCATTCTTGGTATATGTGGCGGCCATCAGTTTATAGTTATGGCCTATGGGTATACCTATGCAAGAGATATGGGATACGGGGTTTACACTTGCAAGGAGGAGAACCTTAAGGGGATTACTCCTATAAGCATTATAAAAGAGGACCCCATCTTTGAGGGTATACCTAACCCTTTTCATGCACCCGGTTCCCATGGTTGGGAAGTAGTGGTCCTTCCAGATGATGTTGAGGTATTAGCAGTCTCCGATTGTATTGAGGTCATAAAGAGCAGGCGGAAGATTATGTATGGTGAGCAATTTCATGCTGAAATCGACCTCCCTTTTAATGAGGCCAGCGCATTTCTGTTGAACTTCTTGCGAATGGCAAGGTAATTTAAGTTTGCCCTCTTTTAAGATTTTTTTCTTGTCAGAAGGGAAAGATTGTGGTAGGGTTAAACCTGTAGGATTCAGGTGCAACGGCTGAAAATCTAAAAAAATCTTGGAGCAAATCCAGATAACAAAACGGGCAGTCTTTTTCACTTGGTTTGCCCCCTTTCTGGCTATCTGAAAGAAAAGCATCAGCCCTCAGGGGTTGAATTACTGATTAAATAAGGGAGAAAAGAAGAGTGCAGGTAAGGGAGGTAGTAGGAGGGAAGTACAGGGTGCTTTCTCGAAAAGATGTTGAAAGAATCCATAATGCCTCATTACAGACTTTAGAAAAGACAGGAATAGAGGTAAATAACAGGATGGCATTCCAGATTTTTAAGGAGAAAGGGGCAAGGGTTGATTCCAGTAAAAGAAGGGTGAAAATCCCCAGAGCGATGGTGGATGATGCCATTGACAAAGCTCCTTCTAAGGTCGTCCTCTATGGTAGAGAAGAAAAGCATGCTCTTCTTTTGGAGAATAAGAGGGTCTATATGGGAACAGGAGGGACAGCTATTAATATTTTAGACCTTAAGACTGGTGAAAAGAGAGCTTCTACTTTAGAGGATGTGGAGGAAATTGCTCGTTTAGTGGATGCTTTGGAAAATATTCATTTTTACGTACTTCCCGTTTATCCCAATGAGCTGTCCAGAGAAAAGGTAGATGTTAATAGGTTTTATGCTGGACTAAACAATACTACCAAGCATGTGATGGGAGGCCCTTATACCAGAGAAGGGGTCTTGAATGTCATCGAAATGGCGGAAGAGATCGTCGGTGGGAAGGAGATGCTCCGTGAAAAACCCATTATCTCCTTTATAATTCTGATAATCAGTCCTTTAAAAATAGATGATACCTATGGAGAAATGCTTATAGAAATAGC
>JAUWZC010000107.1 GCA_030615565.1 Desulfobacteraceae bacterium
TCCGATGCCCTTCAGGGTGTGGTCGCCGGTAAACTATGCGCCAGTTACAATAAAACGGCGTCTGTCCTTTACGTGAACAATCCTTATGGCCAGGGACTTGCAGAAATATTCAAGGAAAATTTTGAAAAAAAGAGGGGTAAGGTACTGGCCATGGTTCCCCATGATGAGAAGGCCGCCGAGTCTTACACGGCAGAGCTGAGGAAGGCCCTCGCAGGAAATCCCGATAGACTGTGTGCCTTCAGTTACCCGGACCATGCAAAGGTCTATCTCAAGGAGGCCATTGAGTTCTTCAAATACAGAAGATTCCTGTTCTGCGATGGAACGAAGTCAGAAGACATCATCAAGGCCCTTGGAGCGAGGAACGTTGAGGGTCAGTTTGGTACAGCTCCCGGCACAGCAGGGGGTGACCCTTATGTAATCTTCAGTGCTGACTATAAGACGGAATATGGAAGACTCCCGCCCTTGCCCTTTATCACTAACGCCTATGATGGAACGGCAGTCATCGGTCTTGCTGCCTTTGCGGCAAAGGTAAAAGGCCTGGCATTAACCGCAAAAAATATCAGAGATAATTTGCGGGCTGTGGCCAATCCACCAGGAGAAATCATAATGCCCGGTGAATTCAAAAAGGCCTTTGATTTGCTGAAAGCAGGCAAGAAGATTAATTATGAAGGAGCAGCTGGATCGGTCGATTTTGACAAGAATGGCGATGTCGTTACGCCGATCGAGGTATGGAAATATTCAAAGGGCACGATCGTTACGGTCAGGGTTGAACACGTGTTCTAGTGCTCATGAAATAGTCCAAAAGTACAAAATAGGGTATAAGAGAGGGGGCCTCAACAAGCCCCCTCTCTTTTCGCCCCAATCCGCCTAAGCCTAATTCACTCTATCAATTTCGAGACCTTTTTCTCTTCTCCTAAAAGCCCTTGAGGCCTATAGATCAGAATGATCTCCAAGAGGATCATGACCAAAAGAAAACGGATATAAGGGGCCCTGGCCTTCAGGGTATAAGGAAGAAAATCGGTCATAAATTTGGCCCCTATCCAGATACCCCACACCACATATGCTCCAAGAATAGCCCCCTTATTGTTGCCACTTCCACCTGCCATCAACATTACCCAAATGATAAAAGTCCCATAAAGAGGGGTAAACACATCAGGCGAAATGGCCTTGGTATAATGGGCATATAGGGCTCCCCCAATGCCCATAACCATTGCGCCAAAGACAAGGGACTGCATCTTAAATCTGAATATATCCTTTCCGCTCATTCCAGCGGACACCTCATCTTCCCTGACTGCCCTTAGTACCCTTCCCCAGGGAGACCTGATAGCCCGTTCAATAGATAGATAGATAAGCACCATAATTATAACTACAACTATCAGGTAGATATAGTTGTAATGCCTGGGATCAACCAGACCCTGTAAGGGTTGCGGCAGGCCCATCAACCCTCTCGGTCCATTGGCCAACCAGTGCTCATTATTGAAAATCAGCCGAAATGTCTCTGCTATTCCGAGTGTGGCAATGGCCAGATAGTCCTCGCCCAACTTGAGCGTTGGAATTCCAATAAGAAATGCAATAACCCCACAAATGATAGCCGCTCCTAACAGTCCGAAGATAAAAGGAAGGTTGAGCCCGAATATTTGCTGGACATAATGTGCATACATACCAGTGGGTTTAGGGGTCGTGATCAGGGCCGTGGCATAGGCCCCGATACAAAAAAACCCAGCTATTCCAATGTTAAATAACCCTGTGTATCCCCACTGAATGTTCAGTCCCAGGCAAAAGACAGCATATATCCCTGCCATGATAGCCAGTGAAACCAGATATGCAATAATTCCCCCGATTTCCATTATGAGCTACTCCTTTCCAAATATACCTTTTGGCCGAATCAATAGTATTAAGATCATGATTATAAAGGCCACTGCTAATTTATAGGTTGGTAGCAGGAAGGCAGTGGAGACCTGTTGAGCTATTCCAATAGTAAGGCCTCCTATTAAGGCACCATATATATTACCGATAGTACCCAATATGGTTGCAGCGAAAAGGGGAATCAGAAAATTCCAGCCCATATATGGGTGTAACTGGACATCGATTCCATAAAGGATCCCGCCGGCAGCAGCCAAAGCTCCTCCTATTCCCCATGTCCAGATAATAATCCGCTCGGTGTTAATACCTGATATGAGGGCCAACTCCATGTTATCTGCAGTGGCCCTCATTGCCTTTCCCATCTTTGTCTTTTTTAAAAAGAGATGAAGAAGAACAACAAGAAATAGGACAACGAATAGGATCAGTATCTGATCGGGCCTGATCTTGATCCCTAATGGAACTTCCAGGGCTGGCCGCATAAGCCCCGGCCTGTAAAATAAGGAGTCAGCCCCCCAGATAATGAGAATGATCATTCGAATAATAAAGGCTGCACCTAAAGAAGACATGGCCAGCATTACTGCCCCGCTCCCTTTCTGGCGAAGTTTTCGATATAGGATCCGATCCAATGCAATGGCCACACAGCCCACGACTACCATGGAAATCGGAAAGGCAATAACCATTCGCCAGCCAAAGGAAAGAGATCCAAAGGTATTGTCTGGAATACCTATCCATGACAAGACCCCTGTAACCATAAACAGGGCAACATATGCCCCTGCGGTCAAAAAATCTCCATGGGCAAAATTTGCAAATCGAAGTATGCCATAGACTAAGCTGAGGCCTATTGCTCCTAAGGAAATGATGCTCCCGAGAACAATACCATATACAATGAGCTCTGCCATCCTTAGCCTTACCCTCCTAAATAAAGACGACCAACCTCTTCATTTGCCAGAAGTGCTTCTCCCTTGTCATCCAGCACGTTTCTCCCCATAGCCAGAACATATCCATGGTGTGCCATTTTCAAGGCCTCACGAGCGTTTTGTTCAACAATGATCATAGCTACACCTGTTGCATTGATCTCCATTATCTTTTCAAATATATCAGAAACAAGAACTGGTGCTAAGCCAGCCGATGGTTCATCCAGCAGCAGAACCTGCGGGTCTAGCATCAGGGCCCTGCCCATTGCAACCATCTGCCTTTGACCCCCTGAAAGGTGGCCGACTTTCTGTTTCTTTCTCTCTCTCAGAACAGTAAAGAGATCATAGACCTCATCGATCCTTTGGCTGTAATCATCATCCCTGATAAAGGCACCCATCTCCAGGTTTTCCTGAATTGTCATAGAAGGAAACACATTTTCTACCTGCGGAACATAGCTTATGCCTTTTCTCGCAATCTTGTCAGGATTTAGTCCTGTAATATCCTCATCTTTCAAGGTAACGCTTCCGTTTCTAGGTTTTAGAATTCCAAAAATGGTCTTCAACAGTGTGGACTTTCCTGCACCATTTGGGCCAATAATAGAAACGATTTCTCCAGATTTTACCCGAATGCCAACATCGTGAAGAATATCAACCTCAGTGTATCCTACAGTAATGTCTTCAGCTTTCAGAATTATCATCTGTATTGCCCACCCAAATAGGCCTCTAAGACCCTTTCATCCTTTTTGATCTCATCAGGGGTCCCCTCTGCCAACTTTTTCCCCTCACTCATCACAATCACTGGATTACAAAGGTTCATTACCAAATCCATATCATGTTCAATCAAAAAGAAGGTTATCTTTTTTTCTTCACATAATTTTTTTATATTAGCGATGAGCTTTCTCATTAATGTTGGATTAACACCAGCCCCGGGTTCGTCTAATAGAACCATTTTGGGCTCAGCCATCATACTCCTTGCTAATTCCAGAAGCTTTTTTTGCCCCCCGGAAAGGGAACCGGCATATTCATCCTTGAGATCTATCAGCTCAACAAATTCAAGCACATCAAGGGCCTTCTCTTGAATAACCTTCTCTTGCTTCCTAACTGATGATGCCCGAAACCAGGTGTTCCAAAGCTTTTCCCCGATTTGTTGATCTGGCATAAGCATTACGTTTTCCAGAACAGTCATCTGTGCAAATTCACGAGTAATTTGAAAAGTTCTATACATCTTTTTTTGAAATATCTGATGGGGAAGCAATCCATCAATATTTTGACCTTGGAAAATTATATTACCCCTGTCTGGTTTATAATATCCTGTTATTACATTGAATAAGGTCGTCTTGCCAGCCCCATTGGGACCAATAAGCCCTGTTATAGAACCCTCCTGCACCGCTAGAGAACAATCGCATACTGCAGTGAGACCACCAAAACTTTTCTCCACTTCTTTAATTTCAAGCATGAAACTACCTCTAATAATAACACTATACTCTTTGTTTCTTAAAGAAACTGAAAAAGTATGTTAATTTATATAGATTATCCTGCTTCGTCAATCACTTTTTTTGGGCTTTTTTTGGGAAAGATATGTAATTGACAAGAAAGATAAAAAGCTACTATTATCAAACAATATGGAAAAGACATTATTTAATTCAAAGGGTGAGCCTATAGCTTACATCTCTGGTGATATGAAAAAGACCATATACCTCTGGGATGGTCATCCAGTTGCCTATCTTTATAATAGCTACCATATCTATGGTTTTAATGGTTGGCACCTTGGCTGGTTTATTAATGGCATTGCTTATGACCCTGACGGGAATCGAATAGGTTTTACATCAACTACATGCCCTACAGCAGCATATAAGGAACCAGCAAAGGTAAAGAAGTATCCTACAGATAAACTTGGACCGAGATATGAAGCCCCTCCCCTTCCTGAACTTGGTTTTAATTATTCAACAGAAGATTTTGAGAAATTTTTACTAGATGGACAAATTTTACCTTAGTTATTAGTTGTGTGTGAGGACATATGTACTGAAGCAGTTTCTGCAGAAATCCCACTAAGAGGTCTCTTGCAGATAGGTACGAACTTGTGAGTAAATATCCGGGGCCACGACCAGGAGATGATCCTCTATCCTTTGTCCATCTATGTATTCGTCAAGCAGAAACTCGCTCCCATCCATTTTGCAGATCTTTCCTCCCGCTGCTTCTATAATAACGCGAGCCGCAGCCAGATCCTGATAGGACTCATTGGCAATGACAGCCGCTTCAGCGCGACCCATAGCAACATAACATATATGAGCAGTAGTACATCCCAGATCGCGGATTTTACCAGGAAATGTGGAATGGTAATAATGGTGAAAACGGGAGTAGGTGAGCAGAAGGCTCTCGTCGTTAATGTTTTCCTGAACAGAAACGCGGATTTCCTTTTTTCCCAAGAAGGCCTTTTGCCCTGCTTGGGCGTGAAAAAAATCGCCGGTTGCAGGCATATAAAACATGCCTAAGATTGGCCAAAAATTCTCAAGAAGAGACAGAGAGCTTCCCCAGATGGGAATTCCAGCCTGAAAATTAGCAATCCCTTCTAATGCATCATAAATCCAGAGGTATCTCTTTCCCTCATGGGTGTAGCCTTCGTTCTTTTGGTTGCTACTAAATACCTTATGATCAGGAAAATGAGCGTGGAGTTGATCTTGAAAAAATTCTGTCAGATGTAGCTCGGCCTTTGTAACCAACTCCTCATCGAATTTAACATCTGGGTTACCCCTGCCATAATAGAAAAGTGCTTCCTCTCCTGAACTACGAATCACCTCCATTGCAAACTGAGTCAAATTTTCAATTCCCTGATTTTTTGATGCCGTCATTTTTCCTCCTTATTCACCATCTACTTTAAAAAAGACACCTTTTGCCCTGTCTATTCCAAACTAGTAATTGAACCTTTGTCACCCAGACACTTTAGAAAGTAAAGTGAAACACCTAACATTGTCAATGGTAAAAATATATCCTATTTAAAAATATCTACCTTTTAAGAAAAAGAGAGTTGACATATGTAATTTAATTATATTATCATATTTGAAATAGAAATTTCATAAATGAAATATAATATTAAAAATCAAATAGCACCAGCATTAGCCAGGGGATTAAAAGTCCTCGAATTATTGGCCCAGGAAGAATCCGAGCTGAGCCTCAAGTCAATCAGTGAAAGGTTAACTATTCCTACCCCTTCCCTTTGGCGTATCCTTTGCGTTCTACGGGATAATGGGTATCTCCTCTATGACGAAAATAAAAAGACATACCGTCTCGGTTTTAAATTTCTCTATCTTGGCAATATTCTTCTGAACCGAATGGGTTTCCGCTCTCAGGCCAGGGGATATTTGAAACAGCTTGTTGAACTGACAGGGGAAACCGCTGAACTTTCGACCAGGGTGAAAGATCAGCTTATTTTAATTGATCAGGTTGAAGGTCCCGAGGCGGTAAGACTCTTTTCAAGAATCGGTAGTGCTTATCCATACTTCCATGCTACAGCCCCTGGCAAGGTCTACCTGGCCCATACTACCGGGGAAAAACTTAAGCGAGTCATGGATCGGATGGGATTGCCCAAGATCACCAAACACACAATTACCAAATTTACAGAGTTAGAAAATGAGTTGAAATCAGTTAAAGAAAGGGGGTACGGCTTTGATCGTCAGGAAATGAGGATAGGTGTCTCCAGAATTGCTTCACCTATTTATGACCAGATGGGTAATATAATGGCCTGTCTTGGAGTTGCAGGTCCATCCTTCCGGATCACCATCAAAAACCATGAAAAGATTGGGAAGTGGACTAAAGACCTGGCTGAGAAATTGAGTGCAGAATTAATTGAGCAGGCCGGTGCGGGCTTATAAGTATAAAAAGGTATTTAATCTCTCACTGAGTTCTCAGAGGCTCTGTATTTTTGTTGTCTGAGACTCTCCTAAGAAACTAAATGTGGAAAAGAGCATGGAGATGTCTTTTTTTATTATGCCCCTGGCCCAGACCTGGCTTGCAAGACATGAGTTTGTATAGCTAAGTCCCTCGATTCATAAATTCGATGACGTATTTATTTACTCGGGACTAAGTGCTGCCCGCGACGAGCCCTTCGGCCTCGAGCGCTCAGGGCCGAGAGGCTCGGCCGAGCCGAGTGAGCCCCTCGGTCTGAGCTCAGGGTCGAAGACAATCGCAAAGATTATACTCATTAGAATACGTTATAGTATTTGCGAATCGAAGCACTAAGCATATAAATAAAATAGCGATTATACGATATTCCATAAACTTCGCGCCAGGGCGGGCCTCATAAATGCACAGGAGTGGCCCTTGTTTCAAGGGCATAAAGCAAAAAAAGACATCTCCATATTCGGCTTATAGTTTCTTTCATGAATAACTCTGAAGCGCCATTCGGCCTTGAGTCGTTCGACCTGGAGGCCATTCGGCTCCGAGCCTTTCGGCCCCGAGCTCAAGGCCGAGGGGCTCAAGGCCGAGGGGCTCTCGACAGGCTCATGGCCGAGAGGCAGCGTCGGAGTCATATTCTGTTAAATACAAAAATTTAGGAGGATATTTATAATGGATTTCTCTTTAAGCAAGGAGCAAAGGGATATTAAAAGGGCTGCGGCAAAATTTGCCCGAGGTGAGTTCCAGCCGGAGTTGGCACAAGAGTGTGAACTTAA
>JAUWZC010000236.1 GCA_030615565.1 Desulfobacteraceae bacterium
CGTGAGGCTAAACGAAAATCTTGTCATGATTCCAAATAAGTCATTATCTGGAATCTACTTTCCCACAGAAATTCCATTTTATAGCTGTCAACTATGCCCCCGAAAAGACTGTCCGGCAAGAAAGGCAAGCTATGATGAAAAACTGGCCAGAGAATATGACGTATTGGAATGACAGATTTTAGCTGACTTTAGCTTTAATTTTAAAACGTATCATTTCTTCTATAGGCATTATCTGAAGCTAAATATCTGGCTGATTAGATTGATTTTGGAGGATAGTCATGAAAGACGAAGTAGCCTCTATTATTGCTAAAGCTGACACGCAAGGTTGGAAAAAGATTGAGGTAGAATTTGGGGATGATTTCCTTGAGATATCAGTCCCCCCTGACTGTGCTATCTTACATATGAAAAAAATGACCACTCTTGCCAATTCAAAAGAAGAAATTTTAAATGCCTTAAATAATCCTATTGGCTCACCAAAGTTAGAAGAAATCGTTCGTTCCAAGAGAAAACCTGTGGGCGAGGTAACAGTTTGTGTTACTGTCTCTGATATTACCCGCCCTGTACCCTATAAAGGGAGTAATGGGGTTCTACTGCCGCTTTTTGAGATAATCGAGCATGCAGGGATCAAGAGAGACAACATCGCAATTGTTGTCGGAACTGGTATGCACCGTGCTAGCACCCCTGAGGAAAAACTTCTTATGTTTGGCAAGGAGATTATGGATAATTATCAAATTGTTGACCATGACTGTGAAGACCTATCCTCTCAAGTTCTGGCTGCACATACAACTAAGGATACCGAGGTATATGTGAACAAAATTTTTTATGATTCTGATGTCAAGATTGTAACGGGCCTTGTGGAGAGCCATTTTATGACTGGTATATCAGGTGGGAGAAAGGGGGTATGTCCAGCCTTAGTGAACACCACAACGATTCAGAAATTCCATGGAGTGGAGTTTCTCGAACATCAAAATGCAACTAATTTAGTCCTTGAGGGCAACCCTTGTCATGAGGAGGCGTTAGAGGTTGCTCAAACAGTTGGGGTTGATTTTTTGGTCAACACCACACTCGACAGTAACTTATCTATTACAGGCGTATTTGCCGGCGATTTGGTTGAAGCTCACATTGCAGCCTTTGAAGCAATGAAGGAGTTTGTACAGGTACCAATCGATGAGCCATTTGACATAATTTTGATCCATGCTGGTTATGTTGGCAGAGACCACTATCAGAGCGTTAAAGCTGCAGTGTGTGCTATACCAGCCGTAAAGAAAAATGGTTTAATTGTAATGGTTGCTAACAATATTGATGCCAAACCAATAGGCTCTTTGGAATATAAAACATTATTGCATCTTTTTAAAATCTTAGGTCCTGATCGTTATATTTCTATCTTGCAACACCCCGACTGGGTTTTTACAAAAGACCAGTGGGAGCCTGAGATGTGGGGGAAACCAATCCGTAAGATTGGTGAGGATGGTCTAATTTATTGTGCTCCTCAAATATCCGAAGAGGATTATAAAATTATTCCAGGTGTTAGCGGATATGATTTTATAGATAGCAACACCGAGTTTGGCTCTACCAGGCAAAAGGCAAAAGTAATGTATCAGAATGCGGTAGTCTATGCCGTGCATCATCCAAGATTTGATGGTAGAAAACCCACTATTGCTTTTATGGCGGAAGGACCCTACGCCATCCCAATTGTGAAAGAGTAGGTCTACCTTAACCTCCTAAGAAACTAAATGTGGAATAGAGCATGGAGATGTCTTTTTTTGTTATGCCCCCATAAATGCACAGGAGTGGCCCTGATAATCGGGATTTGATAGGCGGAGCTTATAATAGTATTGTCAAGTTACGATAAATCCCGATTATCTGGGCCCAGCACGGGATCTTGTTTCAGGGGCATAAAATAAAAAAAAGACATCTCCATGCTCAACGTATAGTTTTTTTCATGTATAACCCTGAGGCGAAGCGTCGGGGTCATTTGCTAAATAGGTAGTTATTTTAAGACATCAAAATAAGTTAAGGAAATATAATAGAGGAGGGGGGATGAGCACAGATGTTCTCGAGGAATTAAAAAAGGCTATTTTAACGTACAATCGTGAGGGAGCAGCAAGTTGGGCCAGAAAAGCAGTCCAGGAAAAGATAGATCCTGTTGAGGCTTTAGATGTAATGACAGTAGCCATAAGACAAATTGGCGATGGTTTTGGTAAAGGGGAGCTTTGGCTTCCAGATTTAGTTGGTGCTGCAGCTGCCATGACATCTGCTATGCCCATAATAGAAGAGGAAATAAAGAGGGTAGGTGCTAAGAGGGAAAGCGTGGGCACTGTTGTTATAGGAACAGTTTATGGTGATATCCATACCATAGGAAAAACCATGGTAGCCACGCTGCTTACAGCCGATGGCTTTGCAGTAAATGACCTGGGTATCAATGTCACTGCTGAGAGTTTCGTTCAGGGAATTGCAGAGAATAAAGCAGATATCTTGGCCATGTCTGCCCTAATGACTACAACTGCACCAGAGCAGAGAAAGGTTATTGAAACTCTAAAAAAAGAGGGCCTCAGGGACAATGTGAAGATAATGGTGGGTGGAGGGGCAATAACCCAAGATTTTGCTGATAGCATTGGAGCAGATGGATACGATCCTACAGCACCCGGAGCAGTGAAATTAGCCAGGAGGTTAGTTGGGAAATAATGGAGGAAATCATGGCCAGAAAAGGGTTTACACGCAATTTTAAGCCTCTACAGATATTAACTGATGAGGAGGTTGAGGCTATTCACAAGGCAACTTTAGAGGTCCTTTGGGTAACTGGGGTCAGAATGGAGCATGAGAGGGCCTTGAAGCTCTTAGAGAAGAACGGCTGCAGGGTTGATTACGATGAGATGAGAGTAAGAATTCCACAAGGTTTAGTTGAGGACTGCCTGCGCAGGACTCCAAGCAGCTTTCATGCCCAGGCAAGGGATCAGAAAAACAGTTTAATGATAGGAGGTAATAACCTTTATCTTGCAGTAGCACCTGGCAATCAGACTGTTGATCTGGATACCTGGGAGCCTCGGCCAGCAACAAGGAAAGAGAACTACGAGGGTGTAACTGTGCTGGATGCATTGCCTACCGCTCATTTCTTCTCTCCTTACACGCCATACTTTGGATTTGAGAGTGTTCCCCCTTGCATGGCTATGCTGGAGAGTCTTGCTGCCAGGATAAGGAATTCGACCAAGTTCCAGTGTGTAGGTTTTTCCAACGACTCCGAGTTATTTGCTATCAAAATGGCTCAAGCGGTGGGAATAGAGATTTTGGGCACCTGTGCAATTGCACCGCCTTTATCATTTTACCGGGACGCAGTGGAGTCCGCATTCAGGTTCGCTGAGGCTGGTCTTCCTATGCGTATAATCGGCGGTCAAGTAATGGGTGGAACTGCACCTGCAACTATTGCCGGAGGAATAGTAACTAACAATGCCGAAGTTATAGCTGGTCTCGTACTGGCGCAGTTGATAAGGCCAGGAACAAGGGTCCTGGTTAAGGATTTTTCTGCCTCTTTGAATATGAGGTCAGGGGCTCCTGCTTTTGGCG
>JAUWZC010000130.1 GCA_030615565.1 Desulfobacteraceae bacterium
CGATCAATCAAGTAGAAAATCCAACTGTAAAGTATCTGCTTCGGGCAATTCAGCACGATTCACGGAAACATGCCGATTTTGGTCGGGCAGCCTTGGAGATCCTCGAGTACAAGGAAATTGTGGGGGCGGAGGAAAGACAAGAAGTCTGGGATCTATTGAAAAAACATGATGACCTTGAAAGAAAGCACAGGGAATTTGTTGCCGAAGTGAAATCCCTTGCGAGGACACCTGCGCTGCAATACATCTTCGAACAGATATGGGCAGATGAGAAGAAACACCATGCGATTCTTGAAACTCTGATGAGCAAACGATTTGAGAAAGATCCAGCAGCTCACTGGGGAGCTTTGTTAAGCTATTAAGAGTGCGTTGATACATTCTCACTTCTTTTAAATAGGCGCTCCATCCACCGGTCACCTGCAACGAGCGCATAAGACCGGTGGAAAACACACATAGTGCATATTCCACGCCGCACCTGCCAGGTATTCAAGCTGAATAGGCAAAAGCGGGGTCGGGCATCCACAGGCTTTCCCCCAAACCCGAATTTGAGACGAAGCCCTCGTTTAAGGGAAATTGCGTATCAGTAAAATCAATAAGCGATACTGATCACCCTTAGGAGCGATTGACCCTGTTGCTTCGCTTCAGGGTTATTGATAAAAGAAACGTTGCGTTGAGCATGGAGGTGTCTTTTTTTACCTCATGCCCTCTAACAGGGGGCTTCAGCGTGCCGCTTCAAACCCTGCGCACAAGCAACTCGTCATTGTCTTCTAGGGCCTTTGTTCGTGTTTATCCCGATTATCGGGACCTACCGACTTGTCTTTGTGAGGGCATGATAAAAAAAGACATCTCCATGCTCATTCACCAGGTAATTTCAAAGGGCTAAAATGTTACGAATTTAGTAATTTTAAATCCCAGATCGATGACTTTTAACTTATAACTTTAGGTACTTATGAAATTTAAACCAATATCCCTAAAAAATATAAGAACCTATCCTATAAAAAAAAGGCAAAGCAAGGTTTCGGTCAGGGATTTCGGATTACCCTGGATAGCAGGCAACAAGATGGGTCTTTGGCTCGAAAGACTGCCAAATATTTTAGCAGGAAATGATCTTAGAAAATTGGTTAATAGATTAACAATGGCTGTGAAAGAAAAAAAGACTATAATAGTAGCTATGGGGGCTCATACAATTAAGGTTGGGTTAAGTCCTGTAATTTTGGATTTGATGGAAAGGGGAATAATTACTGGTATTGCCATGAACGGTGCTGGCATTATACATGACTCGGAGGTGGCAATGGTTGGTGCTACATCAGAGGATGTAGAAAATGAACTTGCTCACGGCAAATTTGGAATGGCTAAAGAGACAGGGGAGTTTCTAAATAGTGCAATTAGGGATGGGGCTAAAAGGGGTGATGGATTAGGCCATTCAGTTGGGAGTAGTATTCTCAAGGCATCCTTTCCTTATAGCAAGTTTAGTTTGTTAGCTGGAGCTGCAAGAATGAATATTCCTCTTACAGTTCATGTTGCTATAGGTACCGATATTATTCATTTCCATCCAGATGCAGATGGATCTGCAATAGGAAAAACTTCACATCTTGATTTTCGAATCTTTTCCTCGCTGGTTTCACGCCTTGATGGTGGTGTATATATCAATCTTGGTTCAGCGGTTATCTTGCCCGAAGTATTTTTAAAGGCCCTTACTCTTGTCAGAAACCTAGGTTTTAATGTTAAAAAATTTACAACAGTGGATATGGATTTCGTAAGGAATTATAGGCCTATGACTAATGTAGTTAGAAGACCAACACTTGAGGGTGGAGAGGGATTTTCCATAACTGGGCACAATGAGATCATGTTTCCCCTGCTTGCAGCCGCCTTGATTGAAAATTTAGAAGCATAGCAATTTCCTTTTTTGGACGCAGATGGGCGCAGATTATTTCCGAATTCCGTGTTCCGTCATTCGGAACTCGGAAGCAAGATTTTAAATATTTTGATAAAGTAGACACCCACGGCCTTACGCCCATGGCACTTTGAGGTAAAGCGCGGCCTTGAGGTCTTTTCTGAGTGACTGGTGGAAGGCTGCCGTCCTTTTCACGACTTATCAGCGGGGGAAACTGCAGCCCCCGACTTGTCGGAGGAATGCGGAGAGGGCAAAACTCCCCCACAGATAAGTCGTAGAAAAGACCCGGCCGGGGAGCCTTGGAGCCGAAGAAAAGACTTCAAGGAAGCATGATATACATTCTAAGGATTCACCCCCGGGCTCACGTCCGGGGTCCTCTGCCGATTCTTGATAGTTTTCTGCGGGTACCCGCCCGCCTCGCCTTGCGGACTTGCATGGCGGGCAGGTCGGCGAAAACCTGCCCGCCGTCTGGTAGGCGGGTCTGTGTCCTAATTAATTTAATTTTTTTCTTAACAAAATGGTAAAAGAACTGTTCAGGATTGGATTTGGGTACGATGTTCATAGGCTGGTTGCCGGAAGGCCTCTGATTTTAGGCGGTGTTAAGATTCCATACATAAAAGGCCTATTAGGTTATTCTGACGCCGATGTTTTGACCCATGCCGTTATTGATTCTATCCTTGGAGCCCTTGGTAAAGGTGATATTGGTCGCCATTTTCCAGATTCTGATCCTGCTTATAAAGGGGTAGATAGTCTTTTTCTTCTAAAAAAGGTTGTAAGCCTTGCCCATGATGAAAGATTCACTGTGAACAACCTTGATACCACTATTGTTGCCCAAAAACCAAAATTAACTCAATATTTGAATGATATGAAAGAACGGCTATCAGGTGTTTTAGAGGTTGAACCTCATATGGTAAACATAAAAGCTACTACCACCGAGGGCATCGGTTTTTGCGGTAGAGAGGAAGGGTTGGCTGCCTATGCAGTAGTCACTCTAAAATGCACATGATAAGAAATAAGGAAAATAAATGTCCCTTAGGTTATATAATTCAGCAAGCCGGAAAAAAGAAGTCTTCAAGCCAATAAAAAATGGTAAGGTTGGTATCTATGTCTGTGGGGTTACTGTCTACGATCTGTGCCATATAGGACATGCTCGTTCAGCAATTGTCTTTGATGTCTTGGTTAGATATCTGAGGGCTAGGGGCTTTAAGGTTACATATGTTAGAAATTTTACCGATGTCGATGATAAAATCATTGAGCGTGCAAAAAAAACAGGGGAGGATACAACTACCCTAGCAGAACGTTATATAAGGGCCTTTTATGAGGATATGCTTGCATTAGGTGTGCTTGATGCGGATGTGGAGCCTAAAGCCACAGAACATATTGATGATATTATTGATATGGTTAGCCGCTTGATTGAAAAAGGATTTGCCTACCTAGTGGATAACACTGTCTACTTTTCTGTTGAAAAATTTGAAAGTTATGGTCAACTTTCAGGTCGTCGACTGGAGGAGATGGTTGCCGGTGCACGGATTGCTGTTGATGAGAAAAAGAAATACCCTATGGATTTTGTTCTTTGGAAAGGGGCAAAGCCAGGGGAGCCCAAGTGGAGGAGTCCCTGGGGTGATGGAAGACCAGGATGGCATATAGAGTGCTCTGCTATGAGCTGCAAATATTTAGGGGCAAATTTTGATATACATGGTGGCGGCAGGGATCTGATATTCCCACATCATGAAAACGAGAGGGCCCAGGCAATGGCGGCCAATGGGGTCGGTTTTACAAATTACTGGGTACATAACGGTTTTTTGACAGTTGAGTCGGAAAAAATGTCCAAGTCTCTGGGAAATTTTATTACAATACGAGATGCACTTAATTTATATCATCCTCAGGAATTAAGGCTATTTTTGCTTTCCAAGCATTACAGGAGTCCATTAGATTTTTCCCGGTCTGCCCTGTTGGAAACCAGATCAGGTCTTATCAGGATTTACAGGACCCTTCAAAGGTTAGAGGAGATAATCGGGCCCTATAAAGATATTTCAATCACTCCGTTTTTGTCTCAAGAAAGTGGCGATGATTTTAGGGGCCACTTTATAAGTGTTATGGATGATGATCTTAATACTGCAGCAGGATTGGGATTACTTTTTGATAAGGCTCGGGATATTAATCGGCTCATAGATTTAGCAATTCCACATAAGGATATGAAATCCCAATTAATGAAAGAAAGGACCGATCTTCTTAACTGTTCTAAGTCCTTGGGTCTCTTTGAAGAGGAACCCTCCCAATTTTTTCAGGAAATAATAAAGACTCCATCTGAAATAAACACTGAAGAGATTGAGAACATGATCCAGGAGAGGGATGAGGCAAGAAAGGCAAAAGATTGGGCAAGGGCAGATGCTATTAGGGAGGCACTATCTAGAGAAAGGGTTATTCTTGAAGATGGACCAAAAGGCACAAAATGGCGATTTATGATAGAGGAGTCCAGATAAATTTGTCATTTGTCAGTTACATTTCTGAGCAGTTAGCAGCCTGTGGAACTTTACTCGCAACCTGTAACCCGTAGCTTAAAACTCGATAAACTCAACAAACACAAGTGCAAAAATCTTCAGCTTTTCAGCTTGTCTCTCCCTTTGAACCTAAAGGCGACCAACAGCATGCTATCGATGCCCTTTGTAAAGGGCTAAAAGAAGGCCTCAGAAATCAGGTATTTCTTGGCGTGACCGGCTCTGGAAAGACATTTTCCATAGCCAATGTCGTGGCAAGAGTCCAAAAACCCACACTTGTTATTGCACCCAACAAGACCCTTGCTGCTCAGCTCTATGGTGAATTCAAAAATTTTTTTCCAAATAATGCAGTAGAATATTTTGTCAGTTACTATGATTATTACCAACCTGAAGCATATGTTCCCCAAACCGATACCTATATACAGAAAGATGCCTCCATCAATGAGCAGATCGATAAGATGAGGCATTCAGCAACTAGGTCACTTCTAGAAAGGGATGATGTTCTCATTGTTGCCAGTGTATCATGCATATACGGGCTTGGCTCCCCTGAGGCCTATCATGGTATGCTCCTGTATGTGGAAAAAGGTGATTATATAAGCAGAGAAGATGTCCTCAAAAAATTGGTGGAAATTCAATATGAAAGAAGTGATATTGATTTCCATCGCTCATCCTTTAGAGTCAGAGGTGATGTAGTGGATATCTATCCTGCATATGAGGATTATTCTTGTATCAGGTTAACATTTTTTGGCGACTGTGTTGAAGGTATTCAGGAGATTGATCCTCTGACCGGTCATGTTATGCAGGGGCTCAGCCGCGTGGCTATCTATCCTGCCAGTCATTATGTGACTACAGTACCGAAAAGGCAAAAGGCCATCCAGAATATTAGAGAAGAACTGGTCGAGAGGATTGAATATTTTAAAAGGGAAAAAAAATGGATCGAGGCCCAAAGAATCGAAGAAAGGACCCTCTATGATTTAGAAATGATTCAGGAGATGGGCTATTGTCATGGTATAGAGAACTATTCTAGGCATCTAACCAGCAGGAGGCCCGGCGAACCCCCCCCAACACTGATTGACTATTTTCCGGATAATTCCCTTATTATCGTAGATGAAAGCCACATTACCAATCCCCAGTTCATGGGTATGTACAAGGGTGATAGATCAAGGAAAGAGACCTTGGTTGAATTTGGTTTTCGCCTTCCGTCCGCCCTTGATAATAGACCCTTGAAATTTGAGGAGTTTGAATCTCGGATCAACCAGATAATCTATGTTTCTGCCACTCCAGGCCCCTATGAGTTAGATAAGGCTACCCACGTGACCGAACAGATTATTAGGCCTACTGGTCTCATAGACCCAAAGATTTTAATCAGACCAGCAAGTAGCCAGGTGGATGATCTTTTAACTGCTATCAGGGAAGTTACACATGATGGTCAGCGTGTTTTGGTTACTACTCTCACTAAACGCATGGCAGAGGATTTAACCGAGTATTATGCCGAATTGGGTATGAATGTCAGGTATCTCCATTCTGATATCACCACCATTGAAAGGACGGAGATTATCAGGGATCTTAGGCTTGGAACATTTGATGTTCTTATAGGGATTAATCTTTTACGGGAGGGTTTAGATTTGCCGGAGGTCTCGATGGTGGCCATTTTAGATGCAGATAAAGAGGGTTTCTTACGATCTGAGAGGTCTCTTGTCCAGACCTGTGGGAGAGCTGCCCGAAATGTGGATGGTAATGTTATCTTTTATGCTGATGAGGTCACACCATCCATGAGGAAGGCAATTGATGAAACTTACAGGAGGAGGCGATTACAGAGGAGATATAATGAAGCGCACGGGATTACACCGGAGTCAATTAAGAAGGATATCGCTGACATCCTTGGCTCTGTTTATGAAGCAGACTATGTAAGTATTCCCACTGTCTCAGAACCAGAGGAGGAATAT
>JAUWZC010000334.1 GCA_030615565.1 Desulfobacteraceae bacterium
CGTACGGGAGATCATGTTTTATACTTTCTAAATATCGACAGTGGGCAATTGCTTCATCAATGCTTTTGCATTCCTTGATGTAGTGTGTATTTACCCTCAATCCCCATTTATTGAGGGTAGTTAACAATTCAATATGGGAGGCAAAGGTCCATCCTGATACCTCTCCTATTCCATAAGAGAAGAACATTAAGGGTCGGTTTGCTGTTATCTGTGGATCAAGTTGTCTAACAGAGCCAGCAGCAGCATTTCTGGGATTGGCAAAAGGCGCCTCCCCTTGTTTTTCTCTTTCTTTATTTAATTGCTGAAATGCCTTATTTTCCATATATACCTCACCCCTGACCTCTAAATGTTCAGGAAGGTCTTGATCATATCCGGGGGGAAGAAGCCTTAATGGAATGGATTTAATAGTTTTAATGTTAGAGGTTATATCTTCTCCAGTATAGCCATCCCCCCTTGTTGATGCGGTTTTAAGAATGCTATTGTCATAAGTAAGTTCAATGGCAAGACCATCCAACTTCGGTTCCACGGTGTACCTAATCTGGTTAGAGTATGACAAGAATCGTCTGATCCTTTCCTCAAATTCCTTAACCTCCTTATCAGAAAAACCGTTTTCCAGGCTCAGCATAGGTATACTGTGTTTGACAGTCTTAAAACCACCCTCAACAGGTGCTCCTACCCGTTGACTGGGAGATTCTGGAATGATCAGTTTTGGGTACCTATTTTCTATCTGAAGAAGATTTTGGAAAAGACGATCATATTCGGCATCTGAGATTTCAGGGTCATCGAGAATATAATAACGATAGTTGTGATAATTTATCTTTTCCCTCAGTGCTGCTAATTCAATTTTTGCCTTTTCTATCTCGTCCATAAATATTCCCTAGTAAGCGGCCAGGGGTTAGTATATTAATATAGTTCACTCACAGGTAATGAGACCTTTTCTGGAGTGACAGGCGGGAGAGCCTTGGAACGTAAGAAAGCGTCTCATTACCCGATTCCATCATGATCATTTAGATATCCTGAACTCCCTTACATGCACAGATCGAGAAGCAAGCGGCCAGCCTCTTTGCTTGCCCTTTTTAACTTATCGCCTCCAAATCCATGATGCCATTCAAGAGAAAAAAGTTCATCCGATACAATCAACAATCCTGCCAATTTTACGGAACGGTAGACAGCTACAGTTATAAGGGCAGACATTTCCATTTCAACGGCTAGGAGTCCTTTTTTTCCATAATCTATAACCTTTTCCGAAGTTTCACGGTAGAGGGCATCTGTTGTCCAGACCGGGCCTTTTTTAAAGGGAAGATTGGCCTTTAGCAATGCATTTTCCAGCCTCTTGTTTAGAAAGGTACTTGTCTGCCTTCTCTTTTTATTCACAGGATAATGAGCAGAGGTACCTTCTTCGGATAGAGCAGTGGTAGGAATTATCAGGTTACCTATCGCAAGATTTGGCTGCAGTGAACCACACCATCCTAAAATCCAGATTCTTTTTGCACCCAATGCTATCAGTTTCTCCATGATAATTACCCCTTGGGGTGCTCCCAGGAGAGGCCCTGCCAATCCAAGAGGGAGGTCTTTACCCTTTTTGATTATAAAGACTTTAAATGGATTTGCTTTTCCTACAACTGCCCTCTTAGCATTGCTCAAATCAACCATCAACTGAAGTTCTGATGGAATGGCAACCATAATAGCATCTGGACCAAGAAGAGGTTCCTCTTTTTCCTTTTTTGGCTTAATTACTACATTGTTATCGCTGAAAGAGT
>JAUWZC010000156.1 GCA_030615565.1 Desulfobacteraceae bacterium
CTTTTTGAATAGAAACATCGCAGTCATAATGCATTTTCCTAATGATATCTATATTGCGGAAAGGAAGTCCCGAATTTTCAAGCCAGTTGTTCAGACTCATTTCATTCAATATCACTGCTCTGGATTGCTTTCATTTTGACCAATCTCCCTTTTTGGTTAAAGACATCAACCCATTACTTATTCCTGCTGCTATCATTATTTGATTCATCTCTCAAACCAGCTTGCACGAACAGTTTCAGTTTATCTTGAGACTTGACTACTCTTCCCAACTGAAATGCTATAAGTACAAAAACTAACATATTATAAATGCTGAAAAAAACCAAAAACATATACATTCGATCTATGATTGCAAAGAAAATAATAGCAAGATATCTAGTGGTACGGACAGAAATAAATTGTTTGCCGACTTCATATAATCTATTTTTGGGAGCAAAAGCCCTCATTCCTTTTTCTGCAAAGGGGAAAGACTCAAAAGTTAGAGTTTGTATATCCATCATATAGTTTGTTCCGCATAATATGAAACCAAGAACCCATATCATTGGATTACCAGTATGACTGTATAACCCCAAGCATACGCCGAATATCACAAAGAACTCCCTTAGAGGATCAAGAATCGCCTCCAGCCATAACCCTAAATTGCTTGTCAAATTCTTGAATCTGGCCAACGACCCATCACTGTAGTCAAAAATAATGCAAATTTGGTAAAGCAGTGTCCCGCATATGAGATACCCGTAACTACCTGCAGAAAAAAAAAGTGCTGCCAAAAGACCAGATAGAAAACTGAGGACGGTCAGTTGATTTGGCGTTATTTTGGTATTTCTAAATTTCCACGCCAAATGAATTCCTATATATCTATAGACAAAAACAGTTGCAGCAGTCCCCTTTACTGTTTTCAAATATTCTTTCTTGAATTTCATTTTTCCCTTTGATTATTCCCTCAGATAATTGAATCGTAAGTATGCAATGAGAATACAAGGATCATGTAACGACCTCTTGTCTCTTTGTAAAAGACTGTTTTATTGACTGCGAACGATTCTTGATTCGGACATGGATAATGAAGAACGTAATAAAGGGTTAAACGGATCATGCCAGTGTAGCCTGTATTTTGACTGCCTCATGATAAACCTCTAAATAGCGTTCTGCCACTGCCCGCCATGTGTAACCCTGGATAAATTGCAAGGCCCTGCTAAGACGATCCTTTTTTTCTGAATCATTAAGCGCTGCCATTAAGGCCTCTGAAAGCGATCGGGGATCCGCGATATCAGACCAAAATACAAGATCTGAAGGCCTTATAAAAGGCACGACACCAGGCAGCCTCGTTATGACAACAGGTACTTGTGCGGCCATTGCTTCACCCAGAGTAAGAGGGATACCTTCCGATAAAGAGGGAATAGCAATCACATCGGCCAGCTTGTAGTAAGGCATAATGTCACCTTTAATATATCCCAAAAGACGTACACAGTCAGTTAATCCAAGTTTTTTGATCAACTCACGAGTTGTAACATCATAACCGTGCCGGCTACCGCCAGCCAAGAACAATATTGCCTCAGGGTATTTTACACGCAC
This sequence comes from Desulfobacteraceae bacterium, assembly GCA_030615565.1. Classification (GTDB taxonomy): domain Bacteria; phylum Desulfobacterota; class DSM-4660; order Desulfatiglandales; family B25-G16; genus B33-G16. Next base: position 1,567 of record JAUWZC010000156.1, read on the forward strand.
CATTTTCATGGCTGCGATCAGATATTGCACACCCTTACGTGGGTCCACCCGACCGATATAACCGATTACCGGGCCTGCGGATCCTATTTTAATATCCAATTTCGGTATTGCTACCCGTTCAGCTCGTTCAACATCCACCCCACTTGGGATGAGGCGGATCTTTTCCTTGTAAATTCCCATCTTTTGCAGGGCAACTTGAGTATTTTCGTCTTCAGTGACCACTAAGTCGGCCATTCTGAGGTATCTCCGTTCATGAACCAAGGCCAGATAGGTTTCATAAATAATCTGGAGGATTGTCTTTAATGAGCGCAGGGAACGAAATTCAGTGGCCTTGGCTTTTACGTCCATAAGAATGGTTTCAAAACTCGAGACAACAAAGGCTATGCCATGTTTTTTCAGATATTGTCGGTGTGTTGGATAGGCAATAGCATTCAAATTAAAACTCTGTAACAGATCAAAATGCTCGTTTTGCGCATCCAGGCAAAACTTACGGAAAACTCGTCGGCTGAACCCCACAATGGGGTAATCAGGGTTCAGTGTGGAAAAAGCCTCGATATAACGTATTTTTATCCCCCGATGACATGGTGGGCAATCATGTTCTTTTCGGCAAAGCACATAGGCAATCACTTCGTGTCCCTGTTTTACAAAGTTTGACCCTATCTCGGTTGCCACTCGCGATATCCCGCCGATTCGAGTATTGCTAAGATCGCTTACAATGAAACAGATTCTCACAAGCTCTCCCTCCTGAGCCATTTGCAAATATATTCGGTAATTCTTTCAATATCGTCTTCTGTAAGTGTATAAAATGAGGGAAGCGAGATTCCCCGTTCGCTAATCGAGGCTGCATTGGGAACAGGGCGGGCGAATTTTTTGTACGGCGGCATATCCGGCACCGGATAAAAGATGGGACGGCTTTCAATCTGGTGTTTCGCTAGGTATTCCACCAATTGGTCGCGTTGCTCGGCCTTGGTGCCTTGAGGAAGGAGAAGCGTGTATAGCCATAAAACACCGCGCGCTGATGGACTATCGTCCGGTAAAATACATCCCAGTCCTCCGAGGCGAGTATTATACTGCTCTTTAATCCAACGTCGCTTTTCTATGAATGCATCAATCCGTTCTAACTGAGCACACCCAACTGCGGCCTGTAAATTCGTCATCCGGTAGTTGAAGCCCACTTCCTCATGCCAGTATCGCCGCTGTTTATTCATGCCGTGATCACGTAAGAAACGCATCTGCTCATTGAGCAAAGCATCGGCGGTAACGCACATTCCACCCTCGCCGGTGGTGATGATCTTGTTGCCATAAAAGCTGAAGCATCCTATAAGACCAAAACTGCCCACTGGTTTTCCTCGATAGGTGGCCCCATGGGCCTCGGCACAATCCTCAATAACCGGGATCTGATGAGCCTCGGTTATCGAGATAATCTGGCCCATCTCGCAAGGCAGGCCATATAGATGCACAGGAATTATTGCCCGTGTTCGGGAAGAGATAAGATCGCTTAGTTGCTGAGGATCTATGTTCCAATTATCCTTTTCACTGTCAATAAAGACAGGTTTTGCGCCTTGATACATTACAGCATTAGCCGTAGAAGCAAATGTCAGGGCTGGAACAATTACCTCGTCTCCAGGTCTCAAATCCAAAGCACGAAGCGCCAGGTGAAGAGCTGCTGTCCCACTATTTACAGTCACACCAAAAGGCTGCCCGCAATAGGCAGCAAACTCCTGTTCAAACCGGTGGACGAATTTCCCGATTGATGATACCCAGCCACTGTCAATGCATTCATTGAGATATTTCTTCTCATTTCCCGAGACATCAGGAGAACTGATAGGGATGAATCGGGTCTTTTTCATATGGGATGCCACTGATTCCATCATTATTTAATGGGCAAGGAATCCATCTCTTTTTGATTTTTTTGTCTATGTGCCCAAACTTTTACCCAATTGATAGGCAAAAGCCCATTTTCAAGCCTGCAAGACATTTCGCAGCAACCGGAGCCCTCTTAGTTTTCTTTTCAGTTGGGGAAAGGAACGAGTAACCTGCAATTGATGAAGGATATAACTTGGTCGAAAATAAAAGGTCATATAAGCCCTTTTTAGAGCTTTTTTGATGTAGCCTATATCAAATTCATTGCTTTCAAACACTGCACTTTTGAAGAAATGAAAATCACTCCACGAGTTAAAGTGTAGCTTGCCATGCTCGGAGGCCATTGTAAACATATCAGTTCCGGGAAAAGGTATGGTGATGGCAAAGTGAGCCACATCTGGATTTAACTCCTTGGCGAACTCTATTGTTTGCTCTATCTCTTCTTTTCTTTCTCCTGGTGAGCCAAGCATGAAGGTTGCGTGGAGGATCAAATTGGTGTTTCGAACCAACTTGAAAGTCTCCCTAACAGCTTCCAGGGTGATACCCTTCTTAATTATTTGATCAAGGACCCGTTGGTTCCCCGACTCCACCCCAAAGCTTATAGTAGTACAGCCAGCTTCTTCCATTCTTTGGAGTAACCCAAGATCTACTGTTCCCACTCTTGCATTGCAGAACCATTCCAAATCCAGGTCTTTTTCAATCATTAGATCGCATAGCTTGGCAAGCCATCTCTTATCAAGGGTCATGGTGTCGTCATGGAATTGGATGCCACGAATCCCATATTGCTTTTTAAGTTTTTCAAGTTCCTGAACGACATTTTCAGGCGAGTGGAATCTGACCCTTCTTCCAAAAATGAGGTTAGAGGAACAAAAGGAGCAGTGAAAAGGACAACCTCGAGAGCAAATCATGGTAGTAGCTGGATTGGGCAAGGCCCATGCAGTTCGACCACGCTTTGTATTGAGGTATTCCTCCATGGGTAAGAGGTGACGCGCCGGGAATGGCAGAGAATCTAAATCCTTAATGTGATCTCTGGGAGGAGAGAATTTGACCTGATGGTTATCTTGTATATATGCTGCCCCATTGATCTCAGACAAATCCTTTCCGGTGACTATTTCATAGAAGGTGCTCTCGCCTTCGCCAATGACGGCAATATCCACATTCCTTTCTTGGAGGATCTCCTCTGGCATTATGGTGGGGTGCGTGCCTCCCATGACCACCGTGGCTTCCCGGTTATGTTTCTTGACGATTTCCGCTGCCTGCATTGCCTGGGTAACTATCAGGGTGTTACAGGTTATCCCAACGACCTGTGGGTTCATTTCAGCCAGTTTGTTTCCCAAAGCCTCCCAGGTAGAGTAAGTTCGGTCGAAGATAGCCACTTCGATGCCCTTTGCTTCAAGATAAGCGGCAATGTATCCCAGACCGAGATGGGGGCTGGATGTCTCTTCTGTGTTTGGATTGATAAGTAGGGTTCTTACCATTTTTCACGTGGAATCAGATAAACCTTTTTTCTGAATTTAGAAGATTGATAGATAACGCCTTAAATTAAATAAATTTATCACCTTCACTCCTTTCAAACCTCATCTGGCAAATCTGGTCTGAAATGAGGCCCATCATAAATATCAGAATAGATGTTGTAAATAGAAGCGCACTCATATTGGTAAAGCGGTGTGCGGTAAAGTATGTATAAAGATAATAACCTAGTCCCAAAGAAAACATTATGAAACTAACGGGAAGGAATATCCTCAACGGTGAATAAAGGGCGCATATCTTCGTAATAACCAAAAAAAACCTTATTCCGTCTCGAAATATTTTTATTTTGCTTTTTCCCTTCTTCCGGCTTTGTGCATTGATAGTGATATATCTCATACTCCTTCCACTTCTCAAAACACCCAAGGTGAGTGTAGCGGGATAAGAGTAAGTGTTTGGAAGGAGATATAAAAGATTGCGAGCGATATCTGATTTTACGGCACGGAACCCAGATGTGAGATCTCTAATAGTAAATTTCGCAACATAAGAAGCCAGCCAATTGTATACCTTGTTGGCCAAGGCACGTCCCCATGATGCTTGGTAGCCCTTTGGCCTTGCACCTACAACCATGTCGAAGTCCGGAAAA
>JAUWZC010000245.1 GCA_030615565.1 Desulfobacteraceae bacterium
TCATCAATGTCCTTCTGCGTATAGCAAAGTACCTTTCTTTTGCCAGTTGTGCCGGATGAGGCATGAATACGGACAATATCTTTAAAGGGGACTGCCCTCAATGGGAAGGGATAACCTTCCTGCAAGTCCTTGGCTGCGGTAAATGGTAGTCTTTTAATATCATCTAAGGAGCGAATGTCATCAGGTTTTACACCAGCTTCATCAAGGCTTTTTCTGTAGAAATCGGAACCTTGATAGACATGGTTTACTGTCCATCTTAAGCCTTTAAGCTGTAGATCCCTTAATTCCTCTTCTGTCTTAATGGCGAGCATAAAGCTCGTTGCCATAATATTTTTCACCTCTTTCCTTTCTACATAGCTCTTAGACCTAGTGTAACATTCCTGGTATAAATAAAACAATTTGAGGAAAAATTATTATGATAATTATAGAGACAATACAGGCCGTTAAAAAAAAGCTTACGCTTTTGAAAATAGTGCCAATTTCTATTTCCGGGGCCAATGCCTTGACTACGTATATATTGACGCCCACCGGCGGAGTAATTGCTCCCAGTGTTGTCACCATAGTTAAAACTATAGAGTACCATACTGGATCGAAACCAAGAGCAATTCCCAATGGAAAGAAGATAGGGATGGTGAGTACCAGAAAACCCAGGGCATCCATAACACATCCACCTATTAAATATATCAACAATATGAATGCCAGAATGACATAAGGCGACACTGGAAGTGCAGCGGCAAAATCTGCTACTATAAACGTAATTCTTGTTACCGCCAGGAAGCGACCAAAAATTATAGCTCCGGTAACAAGAACAAAGACCATACATGATATCTTCAGTGTTTCCTTAATAGAATTGATAAGGCCGTTCCAGGTCAGCCTACGAGTTACAATGGTAACAATAAATGTGCAAAAGACACCGACCGCGCCGGCTTCGGTAGGGGTGAATAAACCAACAAACAAGCCTCCGATTACCAGGATAAATATAGCTACCGCTTCAATAACCCCGGGGAGGGATTTTATCTTCTCCTTGAAGGTTGTCTTTGGCCCACGTGGACCAAACTCCGGATTGAATCGGCAAATAATAAGGATGGTAAGCACGAACAAAATTCCCAGAAGGAGCGCAGGTAAAATACCGCCAAGGAAGAGTCTGGCTATGGATTGTTCTGTTTGCAAACCGATAACAATGATGACCACACTGGGTGGCATGACCGTACCTAAGGTGCCACCGGTGACAACGGTGCCGCTGCTTAATCTTGTGTCATAATTATATTTTTCCATCTGTGGCAGAGCTACCGCACCCATGGTCGCCGCTGTAGCTGTATTGGAACCACAGATAGCAGCAAAGAGCTCGTCAGCGCCTATGGTGGCGATAGCCAGACCCCCTGGCCAATGACCCATCCACTTATAAGCAGCGTTGTATAGCCTTTCAGCTATCCCTGCGTTGAATGCAAGGTAGCCCATAAAGACGAAAAGGGGGATTACAGTTAGACCATATTTGGAGAATGTAAACCACAGGTCAGCACCTACCATGCTGAGGGCTGCCTTGAAGGAAACTACATAACAAAACCCGCAGAATCCCACAACTGCCATAGCAAAACCAACAGGCATTCCCAGAAAGAATAAAATAAGGAGAAGGATAAGGATTCCAATTATTCCAACAAGCACTAAGTTCATCAATTAGGCTCTTTTTCCTTCAATGAGCACTTTCAAAAGGTCAACCAACAAAACCAGGGTAAGAGTTAAACAACCAAGGGCAACTCCATAGGTGAAGGGATAGAAGATGATTCTCAGTGTTTCTGTAACCTCCCCTGTTTGCTTGAGAGTTGTGGCCCACTTAGCTATCTGCAAACCTGCAATAGCAAAGAAAATCATGCAGATGAAATAATTTGCACCATTGAGGATTCTCTGGGCCTTTGCCGAGAATCGATTTACCAATATATCTATTCCTATATGACCTCTCTTAATCTGCGTATAACCAAGGGCAAAGGCAGTAACGATGGCACTAAAAAATCCCATAAGTTCAAAAGTGCCCTTAACTGGCATCCAGACGAGGCGCAGGAATATATTTGCGCAGGTCAAAAGGATCATTATCACAAGGAAGGCGCCAGCTATCCATACAAATATCTCATTCAAAACACGGCTGATCTTATCCAGGAGTTCCATATATGATTTCCAATCAATTAGGCGAGTTGGTTGAGTAGTTGAGCAGGTAACAACACCCAACCACTCAACCATTTGACTATTCAACAAGACAATCAATTAGAATTGGGTATGATACTCTTTAGCTACTCTTATATCTCGTAAAATAGCTCTGGCTGGCAATCCTTTAGCCTTTGCCTTTGTAATCCACTTATCCTTTAGGGGTCTGAGCAATTTATTCCATGTGGCCTGCTGCTTTTTGGTTAATTTAGTAATCTCAATATTATGATTTTTCTTAGACCATTCAATGGATTTAACTACCCGGTCATCCATATAGTTTCCCGTCCACCAGGCCTGTTCTATTCCTAAACCATCCATAACCTTTTGTACATCTTTTGGTAGGGAGTTCCATTTGTCCATGTTCATGACAACGGCAAAGGGATAAACCGGACCATTAAATATCGTCACATACTTACAAATTTCTGCATATTTGAAATCCATAAGGGTCTCAAGGGAGGATGCTGCACCCTGCACAATACCCTTTTGAAGGGCTTCGGGGGTTTCTGACTGGGGCATCCCGACCGGAGTTGCGCCTAATGCCTTCAAAGCCTGGGCAGTCCCTCCGGAGGCCCTCAGTTCCAGTCCTTTAAGGTCTTCCAAATTTCTTACAGGCTTTTTGGCATAGATGTTTGCGGGCGCACAGGTAAACATAGTAAGGACCTTTACCTTGGCAAATGCCTTGGGATTATATTTATTGTAAATATCCCAAAGAGCTAAGCTGGCCACTGTTGCATCTGGAAAGCCAAAAGGTAATGCAATGGCATTGGTTACTATAAATCTGCCTGGCTGATAGGCCATACACAAATTGCCAATATCTGCGGTTCCTGCAATAACCCCATCCATCATATTTTTTGCGCCAAGCAAGGTTCCACCAGGGAAGGTTTTAATGGAAACCTTTCCACCGGTACGCTTTTCAACCTCTTTTTTCCATCTCTCCATTTGAACACACGGGAATGTATGGGCTGGTGGAAAATTTGCATAATTTAGTTTTATAGGGGCAGCCATGGAAGTTACCGGAAGTAGACTGCCAAGAAATAACGCTATTACTAAAAGCCCAACAAATCTCAAAAAAATATTCTTTTTCATGTCTTATACCTCCTATAGTTGGTTAGGGATAAATTAAAAACCTCCTTAAATATATACGCTTTCACCTCCTCTCTTTGTCAATCTCTCTATCTCTCGGTCAGTTCCAAAGCCCAATGTTCTATAGCTC
>JAUWZC010000094.1 GCA_030615565.1 Desulfobacteraceae bacterium
AAAAAAAGAGGCTGATTTTTTCAATCAGCCTCTAAGTTATTGATTTTTTATGGTAGGCACGACGGGATTTGAACCCGTGACTTCTACCGTGTCAAGGTAGCGCTCTCCCCCTGAGCTACGCGCCTTCTAAAAGAGTATCTATCAATCTTACTGTTGTTATGTCAAGCAGAATTACTATTCTCAGCCTGGGTTAAAATAACCAATCCAATCCTAATATATTGAAGTCCTGAAGCAATGGTGAATCCAGCCGTCAGCCAGAAGGCGTATATTTTAATAAGTTCTATATTGAGATAATTAGTTGATAATACAATGAGAATAGTAGCTATCTGCATGCATGTTGTTGCTTTACTCAAAAGGGAAGGGTGAATTTTTACTGGATGCCGGTTTAAATAGAGCACCAGAACTCCAAGTAAAATAATCACGTCTCGGCTTATAACTAAAACAGCCAACCACGATGGAATCATTTTCAATATAGCTAAGGTTACGTATGCGGCTATAAGGAGGATTTTATCAGCCAAGGGATCAAGATGGGCCCCCAAATCACTTTTCTGATGAAAAACCCTGGCTATAAAACCATCCAGGGCATCACTGATACTGGCGATAATAAAAATGATAAGAGAAGCTAGAATCCTACCATTGATAATATATATTATAAAAATCGGAACAAGAAGAACCCTTAAAACAGTAATCAAATTAGGAATAGTCATCTGATAACCAATGTAAATCCCTGGTCATTTAACTCATTAATTTCAAATGAGAAAGGTCTTTTTGGATGATTCAGTACTTTTTCGGCCAATTCCTTTGGATCTCCCTTTACTCCCACTGAAACCTCCACTGAGCCTCTCTTTAACCTTCTTTCTAATACTGATTTTATTTCAGGAAAATTTGTTCTTAAAAATTCCTTAAAATGCAGAAATTCACTCAAGCTCTTGAGACCTTTTATTATTATAATAATTTGATTAATAGCCTTTTGAGTAGGTTTAGCAGCCTCAATTATATAGGAGATCATATCGTTTGCCCAACTATTAATAGCTAACTCTATAGCAGTCTGATCATCTGTCAGGTTACTGTTTAGTGTCCTTTCCCTATAAGCCTGAGCAACTACTGTTCCATCCTTAACCTTTATAGTCTTGAAAAATACTGATGCCTTTGATGTTTCATATATATTTGCTTCACCTGCTATTACCATCTGGGCAGATAGAAGTTGACCCCATTTGACTGCTGCTTCATTGGTCAAGTTTAAATGTAGCATACTCTCATCGTAACTTTCTTCAGGAGGGAAAAAAGATCTGTTGATAACCCTGAAGTCTTTATCTTCAAGGATCCGGCTGAGAAATAACTCTGTCTGGGTAAGTGATGTTTGATCAGTAGGATTGCCCCACCAATAGACGGCTGAAAAGCCTTCTTTCTTCTCTGAAACAAGGAAGAGAACATCAATCTGGATAGTATCAATCTCGGGAAATTCTATCTTTTCGAGTTTTTTCTCTAATATCGCTTTATTTACCCGAACCTTCATTAATACCTTAACGTATTTATCAGTGCTAAATTCAGAAATTATTTGATAATCCTGTATCTCCTCCTTTTTTTTTGATAGAATTTCCTCACCCAATCTTTGAAAATTATTTGCCATACCCTGGGACCCCAGTCTTTGAACAAGATATTCCTCAATCGCCTTTGAAAAGGCTTGGGATATGGCCTCATTTCGAGCAAGTGCGACATTTTCATTAACAATTATTCCTGTTCCTGTCACTATTCTTTCATCAATTAAGGCATCTTTTATCTCCTGGGCCAGAGAATCTTTTATAAGGAGATTTATAGTCAGAGACAGAAAAAACAAAAAAAGACAGAGGTATAAAAAGGGAAATGTATTATTAAAAAAACAGGGGAGCCTATTACGCCCCCCTGTATTTTTAGGATCCTTAATCTGATTCATTACATATCCTGTAAGCGTTCACAGGTTCAGAGTTCATAGTTCAGGTTTACCTTTCTTTCTTTGACCTTGCTCGTAGGACAGTTAAGACCTGCCTGCCGTTCGGCAGGTTCCTGAACCATTGAACCAGTGAACGGTTACCATATCCTTAAGGAAAGGCCTTAAAAAATTTTTAGATCCTCCTTAACTCTTCTTATGATTAACAAGGCATCTGCACCTGAAACACTACCCATAGGATCAAAAATATTTTGCCTGAGACCCCTTTTTGCCTCGATAATACCTCTGGTGGTGCATACCATAATTGCATTAAAGTACGGGACATCATTCCTAACATCAGCAAATGGGGAAACGTTTCCAATATACTTGGTGTCTAAAGAGGGGTCATTAGAAATAGTGCTGATAATATCTGCAAGCATCATAGCATAGCTTGCCTTGGTAATAAATTCATTCGGGGCAAATGTTCCATTTGGAAAAGGACTCAAGCCCTTTATTTTTAAGGTAACCACTATCTGAACATCGGTTCTGAGCGGATGATCAACCACATCCGCTGGAACTGGCATCTGGTATGCGGAAGATTTCTGCCCAGGCGATTTAAAGGATGTGTCAAATTTTTTTGGCCTGAACTTTTCATAAATTTTATCCAGCTTCATTTCCTGAATGAAAAGGGCAGCAACATCAACCCTTTTAACCTTTTCCAGTAGTGCAACCTTTTTCCCTATTATTGTTCCTGGCATGGCTCTTTCTATTTTTTGGACAAGTTTCAGTTGATAATCTGCCTTGTCTACAAAAGCTTTATCGATTTCCAGAACCTTTTTAAATTCCTCTGCTGCTTCGCTAAATTTATAGACTTCCTTATAGGCTAAACCCATATAGAAATGGGGATCAGGCCACTCTTTGTGTATCTTTTTTAGTATCTTGTTTGCCTTTCTAAAGTTTTTCTCCACATCTTCAAGCCAGTTTTTACCCTTTTGCTGGGTATACAAACGCATAAACCCTACATAAACCCGTGCCTCTTCCTCTTTGGTCGTTGCCAACTTCTTTGCCCGGGACATGTTTTTGAAAGCGGGCTTGAACTCTCCTTTATAAGCAAAGACCAAACCTAACCCCCGGTAAGCTGGAGAATATTTGTGATCAAGTTCTTTGGCCAGGTTAAATTCCCTTTCGGCATCTGATAACTTACCACTTTCCAACAATTTCATACCGGTAAAAACATGATGTTCCGGGGTGTCAAGAGTGCTTACTGCCTTTCTTGCTTTAGGAGCACAACCACTCATTGTCAGAATTAAAGAAATAAAGGCTAAAACGACAAAAAATGTAAACCTGTAGTTAAAAAATTTCATAAGCTATAACCTCCTCTTATTAGATTATTATTAAATAGTAAAGTGACGACTGTCAGTAATCTTAGTCTAACACAACCATCACCCTACACTTTTGTAAAAATTCCAAATTTTCAGCTGCGCCTTTGATCCTAGCCGCATCTGCATTGCTAATAATAATATCAGAGTCCCCGGTATCTGCTGTCCTTACCCCTTTTACAGTTAAGGGATTGTTTGTAACCCTATCATTTGTCTGGGCAGCAGTAATATCTTTTGCATATCCAGCCATACCCTGATTTATGGCATAATCGCGACTAACATATGATGAACCATACACCTCGTTGCCATCCTCATCCATGATCTTTGGTGACATAGCAGGCTTTACCTGGAATCCCCTACTATCCACTACCAATCCTGTATAGGCTTCACCTTGTTTGCCGGGAGGTGCTTGAGCCTGCCTAATGGATGGAATAGATTTTATCGACTTGGGTAACATCAGATTGGCAAATCCACCCCTGAGGTTCATTGCCACGGTAGCCTCCACAGATCCATCGGACATATAAGCGATATCAACTGTTTGGGATCTTTCAAGATAGCCATCAACCTGATTTCGTATAATGTCGCTCTGCACAACAAAATTCTTGACCAGAGTCGTGGAGTCAATCCTGACACCTTTAATAATTTCCAAAAGGTTTCTCCTGGCTACAATCACGGCTGCCCTTTTGGCCATGGCCCTGGCCTGCGCCATATTTATTGGTTTTTTTGGTGGGGCCCCTATACCTATTGCGGATGCAACACCTGTTGTCCAATCTATCTTCCCATTTTCAAAGGTCTCAACAGCATTTTGGGCACTAACCTCCAACGGGATGATAAAAAATAATGAAAGAAAAATAACCATGCTGATAATTGCCAGCTTTTTCATAAAACCACCTCCTCATATAGAACTTATAAGATTAAAAAAACGTGCTGATCTTTGATCATTCTCCCTCAACATAGGCCTTGCCTGCACGTGCTTCAAGCCAAGGTCTATAGGTTACCTTACCTATAAAAAGACTCTCATTTGGTGTATTGTCTCCCCACCAATTATTTCGGGCGTCAATCTGAATACTAGAGAAACTTTGAATTGCAAAGGGATTATCAAGAAAATTATTATAGTGTATCCGGGGAGCTGACATTGCCTTACAGAATATTGCTCCTGTTCCCCTGTTTCTGGTAAGGGTATTATATTCAATCTTTGGCGAGGAATCATTTCCACACATGATACCGGACTGGGAATTATCACTGATAATGCTATAGGTTATATCTGGTTTTCCATATTCAATGATAAGGGCGTTCACACTATGCTGGAAACGACAGAATTCAAAGAAAGAACCAATCTTTGTTTTCTTGGTAGATTTAACTGCAAAAGGATAATCACCAGCAGCAGGAGAAGGACTATTTGAGATAAAACTTATAGGCTTATCTTTTTTGCCTTTGGCATAGATACCACCTTCAATTAATTCTATGCCACTACTACCCGGATTAAAACTGACAGTCACGCCAGGTTGTATATATAAGGTTGCACCATTATCTATCTCTAGTTTTTTTTCAACAACATATGGGCTACGCGCCAGGATAAGATGGGAGTTAGCCGTTATACAACCACCTAATGGACCTTTAAATACGGATATAGGAAATGGTTTTCCATCCGGAGCAGGGTTACCAAGGGCTGAATCAACTATTACTCTTCCACTTGTTAGAGAAAGGATTAATCTGGGATCTGTGCTACCCCACCAGTTATCTGATGCCAGGACAGGCTCTCCTCTTGGTGAATTTAAAATAGCTAAGCCAACATTGTCATGGATGTTGTTACCTATAATTTTAGGCTTGCCAAAGATTATATTTATGCCATCACCACTGTTTCCTACAATGTTATTGGCCTGAATTAAAGGGTTTCCCCCATTACAGAAAAGTCCATACCTTTTATTCCCTTTAATAGTGTTACCAGTTATCTCAGGAGATGATGCCTCAGATACAACTATACCTGAATCTCTGTTGTTGTGGATATAATTTTCGGATACCTTTGGTTTGGAAAAAGACTCTTTAATCAAGATTCCGGTTTCATTCTTGGTAAATTCAGTGTGGCTCACAGATGGTGAGGAAGAGAGAATTGTCAAGCCTGCCAAGGCATTTTTTACCTGGCAAAAAGAGACCTTGCTTTTATCATTTTTTACTCTGTCAAATATAATCCCTGCCCATTTTCCCTCCTTAAAACCATCAAAGATAATCATCCCTTCTTTGTCCCCGACAGCCTGCAATTGACCCTGGATTACAAGGGAACCTCCCTTTGATTCTATTCTAGTTCCAGGCCTTATAACCAGGGTTGCCTTTGACCTGACGTGGATATCATTTTCAATAACATAAGGAGATGCACCTGCATACCAGATGGTATCCTTTATTATCTCCCCTGATACAAAGGTTGGTCCAGGCCGGATAGCCATGCCCTTAATTGAAGGGCTTAGTTCGCTTTCATTTCCTGCCTTGTCTAAAGCTGAGACCTTGTAATAAAATGGCTTGTAGTTATCAATCTCTGCATCAGTAGCCTCATTAAATTCGGTGGGAAGTAATAATTCGTAACCAGTCAATGGAGTCTGGCTTCGGTAGATTCTGTATTGAGTAAGATCCTCCTCCTTGTTTGGGTCCCATTTTAACATAACTTCATGATCGTGACCCATAGAGGATAGGCATGTTGGGACATTCGGTGGTGTGGTATCTATAGTAAGGGCACCCAAGACATCCATCCATTTGGCAGTATTACCTCTTTCATCTGTAAGGTAACCAGTGATTATGGCCTCATGAGCGTTATCACCCGGCCGTACCTGATACTTGGCCTCATAGAAACCGGTTTGAGTCTCCTTCATCTCTATGCCTTGTTTAAAATCCCCAATATCATAAGAGGCTGCAAGATGGGGATCTCCTTCTAGTACCACCTTTATAATATCTCCTGCCTTCTTGGGAGAGCCAATAGCGTCGTGGACCAGTATTCTAATGGCAGGAGGTTTCGATGCCTCGGCAATAGTGGGGCCAGGGATAGTTTTAACCATATCCCTAAAAAGATCGTCACTAGTTCTTAAAAGCTCTATCTGTCTTATATTCGTCGCTGTGGCTATAGCAGTAATTATCAGGCCAATAGGGGTAGTTGGTATTCCTGTCTGATGCTTACTTTGTACATGCTGTCCACTCCATAAAAATTCATTTGCCTTTGCATCTACCATTTTAACTGCAGCACCTACAGAAACCTTGGAATATAAACCAGCATAGACCCTATCATAGTGTGTGATCCTGCCATAAATCACTGCATCTACACCAAGTATTTCACCAAGCCTTTGAGCAGAAAGCTTATTGATCTCATCTGGATCAGTAAAACCTGCCTTTTTTAATCTCTGATCAACCTTGAACAGTTCTAAATCACCATACCTCAAGGAGCTAAAATGGTTGTAAAAAGCCCTTCTTATAATCTCAAATGCCTCTTCTTTTTTGGTCTCATTTTTAAAGGGTAAAACAGCTACCACTCTCGGCTGATGATCCTTGAGGTATTCCCCTGCCTTGTAGTCTCTTTTGTACATGGATCTTATCGGTGGGGGCACAACATCCTTCTTGGTTGCTACAACACAACCTGGTAGTATCAACAGAAAAATCAAACCTAAGATTGTTTTTCTTTTAAAAGAATGTGTCATAAATTTTACCGCCGCCCTTAAATGCCCCACCCGGGAGGGTGGGGATGAAGGCGGAAATTGAATTATTTCCTTTTTCAAGCCCCGTCCGGAAGGGCGGGGTCATTGACTTTAAAGAATACAGTCATTTTTAAAAGTAAGCATTATTTCACTCTAAATAAAAATATTTCGAAGGTCAAGTTTCCGTAGCCATAAATGTCATTACCTTATTGATTATGTCTGGCTTGCTGTCCGGATTCATCCAGATTATGTCAGGGTCAGCCCTGAACCATGTAAGCTGTCTTTTTGCATAACGCCTTGTATCCCGCTGAATGAGCCTGGTAGCCTCATCAAGATCCCATCTACCTTTGAGATACCCTATGATATGCCTGTAACCAATAGCCTGCATCGATTTATTTTTTGAATTATATCCCATTTGAAGGAGTACTTCAACCTCATTAATTAAACCTGAATCAATCATCGAGATGGTCCGTCTGTTAATCCTATTGTAAAGAACTTGCCTGTCAACATTTAGGCAAAGATTGAGTGTAGAAAATCTCTTGTCAGAAAAACTATGCTTTCTGGTAAGCTCAGAGAATTGGTATCCGGTAAGATGGATAACCTCTAATGCCCTTATAATCCTAATCTTATCCATTGGGTGTATACTGTCCGCAGCTTTTCTATCAAGCCTTGATAGTTTTTGATAAAGAAAGGATGGGCCTTTCTTTTCACATTCCTCCCATAGATTCTGTCTTAATTCTAAATCTGATGGCGGGCAGTTAAAAAGGCCTCCCACAAGGGTCCTGACATATAGCCCTGTCCCACCAACTACAATAATAGGTATTTTCTTAGAATGGAGATCCTTGATTATTGGAATGGCATGAACGAGAAATAATGCGGCATTAAATTCCTGATCCGGGTTAACGATATCTATGAGGTGATGGGCAATTCCTTTTCTCTCAGATGAGGGTAGTTTGGCTGTACCAATATCCATTCCCCTATAAACCTGCATGGAATCAGCATTTATTATTTCGCCACCCAAAGTTAAAGCTAACTCAACAGCCAACACGCTCTTTCCTGAACAGGTTGGCCCGCTTATAATAATTAGTTTAGGGGAATCCTCTGCCACCGCCTAATACCTAACATCCTTCAAATATAGTCCACCTGGTGGAGCCATGGCCCCAACAT
>JAUWZC010000316.1 GCA_030615565.1 Desulfobacteraceae bacterium
CATATGCAGCAGCTGAAATGTAGGAATATAGATGAATATTTTCACTCTTTAGACAGAGATGGGGAGGTCAGACAGCAGTGTGAATGCTTAATGACTGTTTCTGTAAGCCGCTTTTTTCGTGACCACCTTCTTTGGAAAATAATTGAAGATCATATAGTACCAAATATTATAGAAAACAACAGAAATAAGGTAAAATTCTGGTTTGCTGGCTGCGCCTGTGGTGAAGAGGTATACAGTTTTAAGATATTGTGGGATAAGATTAGGGGTAGTTTTAATAATCTGGCAGAGCTTGAGATATGGGCAACTGATATGAATCCGGTCTACCTCAGAAGAGCTCAGGATGGAATATATCCCTTAAGCAGCCTAAAGGAGGTACCGCAGGAATTGAGAGAAACCTATTTTATCCATAATAGGGAGGAGGGACTTTTTAGAATTGCTCCATCCTTAAAGAAAGGGGTTTTGTGGAAGGTTCATAATCTGTTGTTTGGGCTTGATGAGTTTAACTTTCAAATCATCTTTTTAAGAAACAGCATCCTGACCTATTATGAAGATGAAATTAAACAGTCTGCTTTTAGGAAGGTGATAAATAGTTTGGCCCAGGGTGGTTTTTTGATCATAGGTAGTCATGAAAAACTACCTGTTGAATCAAAAGATCTTTTACCCTTTGGTGGCCAAACCTATATTTTTCAAAAGGTTAGGAGATGATGTCAGATGATGAAAAGAAATATTCTTATTACAGGCACACCTGGATGCGGTAAATCGACATTAATAGAAAAGGTTGTCCATAGAATCGAGGGGCCGGTAACCGGATTTTTTACACGAGAGATAAAAGAGAAGAGCAGAAGGGTGGGTTTTTCTATAAATACCTTGGATGGAAGGGAAGGTATCCTGGCCCATCAAAACATCAAAGGTAAGTTTAAAGTAGGTAAATACGGGGTTAACCTTAGGGATATAGAGACTATTGCAATTCCTTCAATGATACCTGCTCGAGGTGATGAGATTGTAGTGATTGATGAGATTGGCAAGATGGAGTGCTTCTCTTTCCTGTTTAAAGAGACCCTGATTAAGGTAATAAACTTACCAAATTGGGTAATAGGATCGATTGCACAAAAAGGAGACCCCTTTATTCAAAGCATAAAGGATCGTGATGATGTGATGCTGATGAGCATAACGCCGCAGAACCGGGAAATCCTTGTTGATCAAATAATAAGAAGAGTGAATCCCTGACATTGGCTATACTACCTTCTTAAGCTTCACTTATCTTGCTCTATAGCTTCTCTAATAGCTCGAAGAAGATCAGTTAAGGCATAGGTTTTCTGTAGAAATCGAAATCCTCTTTCCTGTATCACAGGCCATTGGGATTTTTGATCTGTGTAGCCACTACTCATCAAAACCCTGAGTTTGGGTTTGTGTGAGAGGAGTTGGTCAACTAATTCAAGGCCGGTTTTACCAGGCAGGACCACATCGCTGAAGATAAGGTGAAAATCTCCATTTTCTCTTTCAAAGATATCCAGTGCCTCTTCAGCATTTGCTGCATCATATATAACGTAACCATTATCACCAAGCGCTCTTGTGGCAAATTCACGGACTCCTTCTTCATCCTCCACTAAAAGAATCCTCTCGCCGCTGCCTTGAAGCCCCTCTAATGAGATCTTCTTTTTAGTTTCCTCTTCCGGCTTTATGGAAACAGCCGGCAGATAGACCTTCAAGGTTGATCCTTGCCCGGGCTCACTGTAAACATTTATCCACCCTTCATGCTGTTTAACAATACCATAGACAACGGACATACCAAGTCCTGTACCCTTTCCAGGACCCTTGGTGCTGAAGAAAGGCTCAAAGATGCGCTGAATGGTTTCTTTATCCATGCCAACCCCTGTGTTCTCAATCATTAGACAAACAAATTTGCCTGGGCGTGCATATGTGTAAGTCTTGCAATATTTCTTGTCCACATGCACATTTTCGGTCTTGATATTGAGTGCCCCACCTTCAGGCATAGCATTTTGAATTTTGGTCATTCGATATTCGGGTTTGTTTCGGCCCGCCCTCCCCGTCCCGAGACTGGGACGGGATCGGGAGGCGCGACATAACAGGGACATGCTTTTGTCACTAAAATACTATGGTTATAAGAACTATAGAAT
>JAUWZC010000150.1 GCA_030615565.1 Desulfobacteraceae bacterium
ACATAACCTATGGAATAAACCGAGGTTGCAATCCATAAAGCAGATGCCAGAACACCAAAAAACAAACCAAACTGGTCTACCCTGAACTGAAGGGAGACCCCTTGTGTAAGTGAGATAATGGTAAACTCTAATGTCTTTCCACTTAAAACAAAGGGAACCATGGAAAGAACAATTGTGAACTTAATTACAGAGGCGAGAATGGTCCAAAATTCCCGTAAATTCCTGTTCCTTTCACCTGTAAAGATGATAAGTAAGGAACCTATCAATGTTACCAGAACGGCTAATAATGGCCTTATGGAAATTATTACATCCATTAATAATCCCTGATTTTATTTATCTGTCATAGGTTATTAGTTATTCGGTTGCGCTGCTCGTTTCGTCTACCGTCACTCGGTTGCGTTTCTTTATAGATGCCTTGATAGACATCCAGATCATGGAAACAGTTTATTGGTTTTTTGACTTTGTCCCTCCGGGGCGTAGGCCCTACAGGCCTGGAGGCCATAACCGCTCAACGAATCCCGATATCCCGAAGCATCGGGACGTAACCGCAACCATTTTACTCAACCTAAATCCCATCTGGTATTGCAAGCTACTAAATGTTCACTGCCAATATAAGATTATCAGTTTCCAAGTTTCTGTCTATCTAAAAACCTATAGGAATAGCAAACTGAATTATAGTAGAAATAATCTTTCCGCTCAGGACACCAAACGACATTATTCCTGCCCCTGCAATGAGTATTGGTATAAGCATGGTTAAAGGGGACTCCTCACGTGCAATAACCAATTCTGAACCCCCGCTGGCATGTTCAGCAACTGGCTCAAGGTATGCACTCTCTATACATCTGAAAAATAGTATAACATTTAAAAGGCTGCTTACCAGCAACACGGCTACAAAAACCCATTTGCCTGCATCGATTGCACCAAGGATAAGATACCATTTGCTAAAAAAACCACATGTCGGTGGAATCCCTATCACGGATAGGGCCGCTATGACAAAGACTGCCATTGTAAATGGCATCTTTCTATGAAGATACCTCAGTTGAGGAATCTCTCTATTACCAGATCTATACATGATGGCACCTACAACCAGAAAAAGGGCAAGCATCATAAAGGCGTCATTAAGTATATGCAGTATTGCGCCTGTAAGCCCATTCCTGTTGGCAAGCCCTATTCCTAAGGTGATATAGCCCACTTCACTTACCAGGATATAAGCGAGCATCCTTTTTAAGTCAGTCTGGGCCAAGGCCAATATTGCACCAAATAGTATGGCCCCTGCAGCCATCCAGCCGAGAATGGAGGTTACCGGGATCAATTCTATAGAGAAATAGGGCTTAAATACCGTAAACATAATCCGTATCATTACATATGCCCCTACCTTGGTCATCAGGGGGGCAAGGAGGGCACTTACTGCGGATGGGGCATAGGTATAGGCATCCGGAAGCCACACATGTAAAGGGAAAAGCGCCATCTTTATGCTTACTCCTACCAGGAAAAAGGCAAATGCAACCAACACCACCTTAGAATTATATAGATCAGGTAATATCTGAGATAAGTCCGCTATATTAAGTGAACCGGTAACTATATAAAGGTAGCCCACGCCAAGCAGGTAGAAGCAGGCGCCAATGGTTCCAAAAATCACATAATTAAAACTGGCAAATGGTGCACCATCTTCTCCTGTGGCTATAAGGGCATATCCTGCAAGGGATGCAATCTCCAAGAATACATAGAGATTAAACATATCACCGGTTACCACTATTCCTAAAAAACCCGTCACCTGTAAGAGAAAAAGGCAATATAAGTAGACGATCTTCTCAGGCAGTTCTTTCTCGACACTTTTCTTTGAATAGATAGCTACTAAAAGAGCGATAAATGACACAATGACCAGCACAAAGGCATTAAGATGATCAACCACATATTCTATACCCCAAGGAGGATTCCACCCTCCCAGATAGTAATGGATTGTTCCGCTGGTGATAACTGTATTTAATGTATGAAGGGATGCAAGGAAAGAAAGGGATAGGGCCACTAAAGTGATTGGATAACAGAAACCTTTTTTCCACCAACCAAAGAGAAGGTTAAGAAATGAGAATATCAGGGGGATAACAACCACTAAAACAGGAGACTGAGAGATCATTTCTGCTGCTGCCTTAAAATTTCATCTTCTTCTAATGTATTATGTCTTCTGTAAATAGCTATTAAGACTGCCAGGGCAACTCCCAGGGTACTGACCATGACCACTATCGCAGTAAGCATGAGTACATGCGGTAAAGGGTTTATGTAGGCTGTAGCCTGAATAGCATGAGCTCCATGACCATGACCATGCTCAATAATAGGTAAAGTTCCTCCCCTTTTTGCAGCGGTAGATACAAAAAAAAGGATGATAGCTGTCTGAAATATGTTCATCCCTATAACTTTTTTGATCAGGTTCCTTTTGCCAATCATAGCGTAAAAACCTATCATCATCAGGATAACATAAATCCAGTAATTGTATTTGCTAAGTATAAAGTCGAACATGATTCTTGTTTATTGAGTTTGTTGTGTTTTTTGTGTTTATACTCCTAAATCCCTGAGTCCGTTTATGTTTTCTACCTTTTTACCTTAACTTTAGGCACTTAAATCGTAACAAGGCATAAATGCTTAGAATCACAACTGACAAATGACTAATGACATTCTCTTACTTTCTTTGTCTTCTTCTTCTTCGTAATATTAGAATACAAGCAATCCCGGCAGTAAAGATTACAGCAGTCTCTCCCAGGGTGTCATAGCTCCTGTAATCTGCCAGCACTGCGGTAACTATATTTGGTGTGGCTGTCTTTTCAAGTGCCTCTTCTATATACCCGGGGGAGACATGTTTGCTTGCAGGAGAATTGGGATCACCCCAGTCAGGCATATCCACTGTACCATAAATAAGTATTATCCCGGTTATAATCACAGTAATAAGAGCCAAGATCCTCAATCCTTACTCCTCCTTTTAGTTTTACTTACTGCGGCAATTAATAACACTGTTCCAATGCCTGCACTAACAGACGCCTCAGTAAAGGCAACATCAACAGCACCCATCTCCGCCCATAAAAGGCACATAAAGAAGCTATATGCACCAAGTATATACACAGCACTTAAAAGATCCTTTACAGAAATGGCAGCAATAGCACATATGATAACAAAAAGCAGGAGTATGAAATCAAAGGCCACTATCATTTTATCTCCTCCTTTTTTTTAACCCATGGCTCCAGGCCACATCTCATGGCCGCCCGGGATATGGCATGTGTTGAGGTAGGTTGGGCAAGAAACATGAATACTGCAATAAAGATTATCTTCAAGCTTGTAAGGGAAAATCCCTCATAGATGCTCAGGCCTATAAGGGACAAAAGAACTGCAAGGGTATCACCTTTTCCTGTTGAATGGAGGCGGCAGAAAAAATCAGGAAAACGTAAAAGCCCAACGGTCGCCGCTAAAAAGAAAAAGAAACTTACAAGAAGAAATGGAATGGAAGCTATATGTAGAATATACATCAGAGCTCTCCCTTCATCTCTAAGTATTTGGCTGCGGTGATTGTACCAATAAAATTAAGCAGGGCATAGACCATACTGATATCTACAAACATCTCCACCCTATTATAGATAAAACCCATAAGCAAAAGAATGACCAGGGTCTTGGTACCAATAGCAGAGATAGCTGCAATCCTGTTTAATACACCCGGCCCAAATACCGCCCGGTAAAGACACAGGAATACAAGGCTAAACAGACCCATTCCGAATAATAAAAAGATATTCATCTATTCACCCCTAAATCTTCTTCATCCTCTGGAAGTATTCCTCCTGTGGATATGTCAAAAAAGACGGAAAACATAACACCCATTACAGCAATTCCAACGCCAATCTCAATACCTAATATACCAAGAGACCTTGCCTGGGCTGGTATTACCTTCAAGAGGGTAGATAGCCCTCCATAATCCAGATAATTCCTTCCCATAATGAGACACAGCAATCCAATCCCTGAATAAAGTAATATACCAAAGGTGCTAAGGAGGCCGGCTTTAAGCTCAGACATCCTTTCTTTTGCCTCCTCAAGACCATGGGTTATAAGATACAAAATAAAACTTGCACCCAGAATAACTCCACCCTGAAAGCCTCCTCCTGGGCTGTGATGACCATGCATAATAACATAAAGGGCATAAACCTGGATAAATGGTATAAGTACCCTCGATACAGTTCTTATAATAATATCATCTGTAATGCTTATCATTTGAGTGCCCCGAATATCCTGGCCACGTCTAATACATCCTGAATATATATATGGTCCGCTTCCATAAAGACATGGGCGATCTTATCTTCCATTTCCCCGGTGTTAAGATCATAGGCAACCTTTCTGTCCAGGGCATGTACAAAAAACTCCCCTTCCCTGATATCCATGGTAATGGTACCTGGAGTGAGGGTAATGGAATTGGCCAAGGCAACCCAGCTAATGTCACTCTCCAATTTTGTCTTAAATCTTATTATCTGAGGGTCAATAGGCATCTTTGGAGACAGTGCCAGGTAGGCCACATGCAGATTTGCTGAAAAAATCTGGCCCAAAAACCAGGGGGCAGCAGCAAAGAATCTCCTGGCCCTGATCCTTATGTCCCCGACTCTGATATTGGCAAAAAGCAAATCGTGAGATAGATAAGAAACCAGAAGAGTGCAAATAATGCCAAGTATAAGATGAAAGGCATCAAAACGACCTGAGAGCAAGATCCAGAAGGCAAAGAGGACAAAGGTTGTGATAATGAAATTTCGTATTGCCAATCTTTTTTGCCGAGCATCAGAGAAAATAGCCCTGGCTTCTTTTTTTTCTACCAAGGATTTTGTTTCACTGGTTAACTTAGCTGAACTGTATAATAATTCTCTCGCCTCATCTCTGGCCTTCTCCAGAATCTCAAAGGCCTTATCTGTGGTTTGCACCAACACCGTAATTTCCATATCTAACCCCTTTTAACTACTCAGGCTGTCAGGTTCACGGTTCAAGGTTCACGGTTCGGTTGCCTTATCTTCATGCTGGTCTATGTTCATCATTTTCTAACCTTGAACCGTGAACCTTGGAACTTTGAACCTAAGTAGTTACATCCTTTTTAACTTGAGGAATAATCAAAACAGGTATAGAGGATCCCTCTGCTACCTTATAAGATGGGTATCTTAAAAATATCTCTTTGATAGTACTCTTTGGTCCACTTCCCATTACAATGACAGTAGCATTATAGTCCTTTGCCGCTAATAATATCTCTTTCGGGGTCTTACCTGCATAGATATGGGCCTCTGCGTCTATCTTTTCCTTTAAACATATCTTCCTGACCTCTTCAAGCTTATCTTTAAGTTGCCGGATATCCCTTACAGTCAGTTTCTTATTTAACACATTTACTATATCCAGTACCCCTATAATCTCCTTCAAACCTATAATATAATTTAAGGCCCTTTGGGCTGCATCAGACCAGTCAGTTGCAAGGATTACACTATCAAATATGCCTTTTTTGGAATAGCTAATTTCCTTATTATCTTCATTAACAAGCAGGAGGGGAAGGGAGGTATTTTTTATAAGATTTCTGGCTGTAGTACCCCTAAATAACTTTCTCTTTTCTCTTTTGAGATTTGCCACAATAAGAGATACATTCTCTCTTTTGCCTGAATCTAAAATCCTGGAAACAAGTTTTCCTGATCCCTCAACTTCCCTTATTTT
>JAUWZC010000010.1 GCA_030615565.1 Desulfobacteraceae bacterium
TTGCTATGGAAACGACATTAGACAAGTTCGGACGGATTGTTATACCGAAGCGTGTGCGTGATGATTTAGGCCTAAAACCCGGAGCAGTGTTAAAGATCGAACAGAATGACCAAAGAATTCTTATGGAGCCAGTAAATGGGGAGCCGCACGTGGTTGTCAAAAGTGGGGTATTGGTATTTTCAGGCACTGAAACGGGGGATCTTGTGGGGGCAATCCATGCTCATCGTCAAAAACGCTTGAGTGAAGTAGTTTCCGGTATTAGAAAATGAAAACGTTATTTGATACTTCTGTTCTTATAGCTGGTATTGTTGAGCCTCACCCAATGCACATTCGTGCTTTGCCTTGGCTCCAAAGTGCAAAGGCAGGGAAAATTGATTTCGTAGTGGCCAGTCACACATTGGCAGAACTTTATGCCGTGTTAGCCACGCTTCCTCTGAAACCAAGGATTTCACCCCTAATAGCGTGGCGTCTAGTTCATGATAATGTCGAGACCTCGGCCAGGATCGTTTCTCTTTCTTCTTCGGATTACAAAAGTACAGTAAAGCATATGTCTGAATTAGGACTAACCGGAGGCATTATTTATGATGCTCTTATTGTGAAAGCAGCTCAGAAATCAGGTGTTGAGCGTCTCCTAACTTTCAATGCGGATGACTTCATACGTCTATGGCCCGGAGGAGAAAGCTTTATTTATACCCCATAAACGCATAATGAGTGAAAATGAGAAAAGAGACTTTTTATGCCTTACTCAAATATTGACCCAAATATCAAGTTTTAATTGTTGACAAAATAATAGCTTTGAAGTATAAAATCATGCCAAATCATGAATACATTATTAGATACACAGGGAAAGGAGGAATTGGCCTTGGCACGAGGCCACCGATATAAACCCGCATCTTGACCCACCTTTTGAGGCGCTAACTCCGCTATGCGGGGAAGTACTGGCACCTTATCGATATATTGTTTTTATTGGCTCTTACCTAACTAACTGTATTATTTATTATTTCTTACTTTATCACGCCTACGGCGGGACTAACAGTAAAATGGTCTCCTTTGCTGAGGTTATAGGAGTGCAAATCCCGCCAAGGGCGGAACTATTAAAAATGAAAGGAGCTTATCAATTATGGAAAGTCCTTTTGGTAAGCACATCTTGGCAGAATATTTTGAATGTGAATGCACCTATCTTGATAATGAACTCGCAATAAGGAATCTGATGCTTGAAGCAGCCTCAAGAAGTGGGGCAACGATTGTTGGCAATATTTTTCACCATTTCAGCCCCCAGGGTATTACCGGTGTGGTGGTAATAGCCGAGTCACATCTTGCCATTCATACATGGCCGGAGTTTAGATATGCATCAGTAGACCTTTTCACATGTGGTACCCGGGTGGACCCATGGATTGGCTTTGAATATCTAAAAGAGAAGCTGCAATCCAGGAAATGGGTGAGTAAAGAAATCATCAGAGGGACAATGGAAAAGGATCTTACTCCTCATCTAAAGGCAGTATCAGGATAGCACGTGTTCCCTTATATTTTTAGATACGAGATATCTCCTCATATCTCTGTTCATTTAGAGTGCAAGGGGATCTTGCATTCAAGCCGGTCAAGCTTTCAGAAGATAGAAGTGGTTGAATCTCTTGATTTTGGAAGAATGCTTGTTCTTGATGGTGTCATCAATCTTACAGAAAGGGATGAGTTTGTTTACCATGAGATGCTTGCCCATGTTCCTCTATTCTCTCATCCAGACCCATTAAAGATACTCATAGTAGGGGGTGGAGATGGAGGCACTGTTAGGGAAGTACTCAAACATGAGGGGATCAGTAGGATTCAGCAAGTGGAGATTGATAGGGAGATAATTGCTATTTCGAAAAAGTATTTTCCCTCTTTATCTTCTTCCCTTGACCATCCCAAGGTAAATCTTCTTTTAATGGATGCCGTTCAGTATGTAAGAGATATTAAGGAGAAGTTCGATATCATCCTTATTGATTCAACAGATCCGGTTATTGATCAAAGTGAGGGATTGTTTACTGTGCCCTTTTATAGAGATTGCCTTAACGCCTTGACAGAACAGGGAATATTAGCATCCCAGGTTGGGGATATATCTTTCGACACAGGAGTTGTTTTAGATGTTTTCAGTAAACTTAAAGAGGTTTTCCCCATTGTCAGGATATTTCGTGCCCCAATCCCTTCCTATACATTGGTTCCTTACAGCTTTGCATTCTGCTCAAAGACTATACGCCCTGAGATGGGATTAGGGCCTTCACGTTTTTCTAAAAGCTTTCAAACCAGATATTATAATGATCAGATTCATAAAGCAGCTTTTGCCCTCCCTGAGCATCTGAGGAAAGAATTTGAAAATTAGCCGTTAAAGAGCTATTTTTCCAAACACCTTGATTGCTAAACTACCTTAAAGAACTTGGTGGCTTCGCCCAAATTGGAGCGATGGAGCACTGGAGTGATGGCCCGCCCTGGCGCGACTTTCAGGGGATAAGCTCCCATCGCTGTAGTGCTATGGAGGCATCGCCTGCTGAACTCCACCGTGCAAATCAGGTCTGGGCCAGGGGTTCAATCCAATGGCTATTGAATATTGACTATTGAAAAATGGTAACATTTTAGCTCTTTGAAATTACCTGGTGAATGAGCATGGGGATGTCTTTTTTTACCATGCCCTCACAAAGACAAGCCGGTAGGCCGCTTCAAACCGGCGCACACGAACAAAGGCCCTAGAAAACAATGACGAGTTGCTCGTGCACATGGTTTGAAGCGGCACGCTGAGGCCCCATGTTAGAGGGCATGATGTAAAAAAAGACATCTCCATGCTCATGCGTCTCACCAAGGATAACTATGTGGCCTTTAATAAAGGCCAGGGGGAGTTTTAAAAGAGCTAAAATGTTACAAAACATGATAGTTTCAAGGGATAAGGCTGTCAAGAAATAGGTATAGCAATCTGCATAGATCATAGTTTAGTTACTAAGGAGAGCATTTTATTCAGGAAGGATTCCCTGAAGCTCCTCCTGAATATATTCAAGCTTGCTCACATCCTCATAAGTGATTGTTGCCTTTTCTTCTTTTTCCTTAAGGCGTTTTTTTAAGCGCTCTATTTCATATTCCAGATCAATGACTTTGTTGAGCATGGTTTGGCTTATCTCTATAGGTGTTACCTCAGCGGGCACTTCTTTTCGGACCACTTCTCTGGCTTTAAGTATCAGGCTCTTTTTCCATTTGGGAACATGAACCTCCATTCCAAATTTCTCACGGATCACCGTGGCCAGTGCCTCACTGGCTGTAGCCTCTCCATGGACGACAAAGACCTTGGGTCGGGGTTCAGTGAAATGGCTTACCCATTCCAGAAGGTCTTTCTGGTCTGCATGGGCAGAAAATCCGCCAATGGTAAAAACCTTTGCCTTTACCGCAACATCCTCTCTGAAAATCTTTACCTGTTTTTCTCCATCTACTATCTTTCTTCCTGTGGTCCCCTGAGCCTGGAATCCTACAATGATAATACTTGCTCCTGGGTGCCAGAGGTTATGTTTGAGGTGATGTTTGATTCGGCCTGCGGTGCACATCCCGCTCGCAGCGATGATAATGGCGGAACCAGGTTTCTCATTGATGGCAATGGATTCTTCAGTAGTGGGGGTGAAGTGCAGATTTGGCATATCAAAGGGATCAAAACCTTGATCCACAATGGCCCTGGCCTGCTCATCATAATATTTTTTATTTTTACGAAAGATTTTTGTGGCCTGGATGGCTAGAGGGCTGTCTAGATATACAGGAATATTAGGAAGGATTTTATCCCGATAGAACTCACCCAAAAGGTAGAGTATCTCCTGGGTCCTTTCCAGAGCAAAGGCTGGAATGATAACCTTTTCTTTATGTGATAAGGCATATTGGATAGCCTCTAAAAGCTCTTTTTTGCTATCCTCAAAAGGGCGATGCACACGGTTACCGTAGGTGGATTCAATAAATAGATAGTCCGCTGCGAAGATTTCATAGGGATCTTTAATAATGAGTTGATTTTGTTTGCCCAGATCCCCTGAAAAAACGATCTTTGTTTCCTCATTCGCTTCCTCTATCCACAGCTCCACAATAGAAGAACCGAGAATATGACCTGCATTCCTTAGGCGTGCCTTTATTCCCGGTTCAACGGTGATTATCTGATCCCTTTCTATTGGGGAAAGATATTGTAAGCTTTCTGTAGCATCCTTCGTTGTGTAAAGGGGAAGTATTTCTTTTTTACCCTTTCTTTTATCTTTTCTCGTCTGCCATTCGGCATCCATTTCCTGAACATGCGCTGAATCAAGGAGCATAATCTGGCACAGTTCCGCTGTGGGTGGAGAGGTGATAATCTTTCCTCGAAAACCATCCTTCACCAGCTTGGGTATTCTTCCGCTATGGTCAATATGAGCATGGGTCAAAAAAAGGATATTGATCTGTGAAGGATTAAAGCCCCAGTCTTGCCAGTTGCACAATTCTATCTGCTTCCCACCTTGAAAAAGACCACAGTCGACAAGCACTTTTTTGCCCTGAGAATTTTCAATGAGATAATTGGATCCGGTCACGGATCCAGCAGCACCCAAACAGGTTACTTTGATCATATTTTGCTCCCCTTTTTATATTTAGATTATACAAAGAAAAGCATAATCCTATTTAAAATAAATGTAAATGGTTATGAAATGAGAGGGTCATGAGGTCTTTTCTGAGGTGACTGGCGGGAGGCCTTCGTTATTTCAGGGGGTTATGAGCCATGTTTTACTCGTCTCGGGCCGGTACGGATCGGGAGGGCATAACAAAAAAAGATACCCATACCTTGTGCTGTGATGTTATCCTATGGGCAAGAGCAGGGTTACGTCATTCAAAGAGGTAACTTTTTGTAATTTCAATAGTATTATCTTTATCAATTTTTTATAAATTCGAAATCCTAAGCACGAAACCCGAAACAAATTTAAATTTTCCAAATCATAAATTCAAAACAAAGGATAGCTCCAACATTTCCGTATGATTATTATGCCAATATCAGATATGTTTTGTTTCCGAATTCCGAGTTTCGGAATCCGGAACTCGGAAGCATTTGATATTCGGATTTTGAAATTGTTCCCCGCCACGGGCGGGGTATTCGAGTTTCGGATTTGAGCCTCGGCATTGGCATAGCAAATCCTCAAGATTTGACCAAGTTAGAGTTTACTTTAATGTTACCGTGTTGGTAAGGGGTGGTGATCTTGACATCCTGCGTTTCATTCCGCTATATTTCATGTGGAGCTTTGGGGTTAATGCGCAAGAAAAACAAGAATAATGTTCCCAGAATTATCAGGAAGCATTGTCAGATCTTTTTACAAAAGATCATTCTCTCTATAAACCTCTTTCTTAAGAATGAACTGCTAAACCATGCCGGAGCTGCAGCCTTCTTTTTCCTCTTAT
Source organism: Desulfobacteraceae bacterium (assembly GCA_030615565.1). Lineage (GTDB taxonomy): Bacteria > Desulfobacterota > DSM-4660 > Desulfatiglandales > B25-G16 > B33-G16. The sequence continues at coordinate 5,410 of JAUWZC010000010.1, forward strand.
CGGTTACTCCCATCTTTCTTTTATTGCTCCTGTCTTTTGACCATTACCTGATCTCTTACCCCTATGTTTCAGACAATTTCTTTGTATTTCTGAGAAATGTGAATGAAAATCTAGACAAGGATCTCCTTATCAAGTTTGGTCTTCTAAATGTGAAGACCACTGCCATAGGGGTCTTTGGTTTGCTCAATCTGCTATGGGCTGGCCGCTGGATTTTAACCTCGATCCATCGGGGTTTGAGAATTGCATTCCCTGCAGAAACGATCAGCACACCAATTGTGATAAAAATCCTCTCATTTCTTATACTATCTATCCTATTATTAATATCTGTTCTTGTTACTTTTGTTAGCATCGGTTTTAATTTTTTCCAGTTCTTTATACCAGATAATCTGATTGGCCAGACTTTTTTCCAATTCCTACTTCCCGCTATAAGACGATTTCTTCCGTTTCTGATCGCATTTCTTGTAATTTTTTTGACTTACCGGTTTGTGCCGGTCAAGAAGCCAACAACCGTCTCAAGCCTGATAGGGGCTGTATGGTGTGCCCTGGCAATTATCCTTCTTCAAATGCTGTTTTCCAGGTTCTTTAGTATCACGCAATTCAATGTCATCTATGGCGTTCTTGGGTCCCTGATACTGATGGTACTCTGGGTCCATTTTTGTTTTGTGCTCTTCTTTTTCTTTGCTGAGTATGTCTTTGTTTCCGACAAAATAGACGTCCTTGTGCTTGAACGCATGTATTTCTTCCGATTGAGACAGGATATAAAAGGAAAAAAAGTAGAGAAATTCCTGTTCAGGCATCCAAAACGTATTTTTGAAAAATATGCAAGACGCTATAAGCCAGGAGAAATCCTTTTCCGAGAAGGAGATAGAGGCACAGATATATACTTTATCTATAGCGGAAGTATTGGCATTTCCCGTGCAATCGATGGAGTCGAGCATAAGCTAGCCACCCTGAAGGAGGGAGAGGTATTTGGTGAAATGGCCTATCTTCTGAACGAAAACAGAACCGCAACAGCTATAGCTGAAACAGAATCGGTCCTCATTGTTATTATACCTGATATTTTTGAGGAACTCCTCCAGGCTGACAATATCTTCTCCCGCAATGTGATTCAACTCCTGACCAATCGCCTCCGAAAGACTCATCTGCCAGAAAAACCCTGATGAGGGCTTCTGGGCAAATTACACGGAGGTAAAAGAGTATCTTTCTTAGGCATCTCAAATAAGGCATTATAAAGATAATTATTTATCAAGTTCCAGTTTGGCTCCATACCTGCCTTGACCGTACACTATGTTTACATATCTCTTGACCTTTATGTCTTTCTAACCTATACTTATAGCTCATAAAGGCATACTTTTTTAAAAAGAATCCTCAATTGAGGCTACCATCACTGAATAATAAAACACCATTTCTCATTATAGGAGATTATAAAATGGGAAAGAATATGGTATTTATTATAATTCTTGCTATGGCTATCATGATAAGTACAGCGGGTTATGCCCAAGATCTTAATTCCTCGCAAGATAAAAATATATCGGGTGTTCATAAGGATAGCCAAGGAGTGATAAGCGCGTTTCCTGACGTATGTAAAACACCTTCTCCCCCTGCAGGTCCTGTCCCTGTACCGTATCCAAACACTGCAATGAGTTCAGACTCTAAAGAAGGCTCAAAAAAAGTTAAGATGGGTGGCAATCCCACTATGCTTAAAGAAAGCAACTTTTCAAAAAGTACTGGCGATGAAAAAGGCACGGCTAACATAGTTAGTCCACAGCACAAGCAATATAAGGGGTATTTCATGCAGATGCGCCAGCAGAGAAGACCTGCCTCCCCCACCCAACAGATGATGCCGGCAGCTCCTGAGCAGATGATGCGATCAGAGGAACCTTTACAGCAGATGCCGCCCGTAGCTCCTATGAAGGATTGGATAGAAATTGATTTGAAGGATGAGGTTTTTAAGCAAATTTCATCTGAAAGATTCGAGGTTGAACTTCCAGATGGAGAGGTAAGAAAAGGCACTCTAGATTTTCAGGGGAAAGTGAAAGTAGAGGGAATAAAACCCGCCAAGATTCATGTTTCATTTCCTGAAGACAAGGGCACAACATCGGAACAACAGCAATAGCCTGTCTGATGATCAGATCACTATAAACGACATCGAATATTCCTCACGGTAGCAGACAACGGAAAGAGCCTACCTTGATTACAGGGTTTGACCCTGATTCTTCTATGCTTAAAGAAAATGGCCTGTGGCCTTTGAGGTAATGGAGTGACTGGCATGGAGATCACTCGCCGGGATTTCATAAAAGATTCTCTTATTTTAGGCGGCTCGTTTCTCTTGTCTCCTGTCTCCCTTAACGCCGGACAGAAAAAGGCAGAGGCCTGGCATCCAGCCTATGAAAAATTGGAGAACGAGGGAAAATTGGCTCAGAGGGTCGAGCAGGCCTACGCCATCTTCGAGGATTGCCAGCTATGTCCACGGCGTTGTGGGGTGAATCGGAAAAAGGGCGAAAGAGGGTTCTGCCGAGCCCCATACAGTCCAGTGATTTTCAGCGCTCAACCCCATTTTGGCGAAGAGGTACCATTGGTGGGCAAAAATGGATCTGGTACCATCTTCTTTTCCAATTGTAATCTCCGCTGTATCTTCTGCCAGAATTGGCCCATATCCCATGAGGGAAAAGGTAAGGAACTTCAAGATGAAGACCTGGCGGACATGATGATCCACCTCCAGAAAATCGGCTGCCATAACATCAACTTAGTTACACCTACCCATGTCATGCCCAACATCCTCAATGCTACTCGGATTGCCTTCAAGAAAGGGCTACGTCTTCCCTTGGTTTACAATACAAGCGGGTACGAGCGATTAGAGATATTGAAGATCTTAGACGGCATTGTGGATATTTATATGCCAGACATGAAATACATGGATGCTGATTATGCAGAGAAATATTCATCCGGGGCTTCAGACTATCCTGAAGTGACTAAGAGAGCGATCATCGAAATGAATAGGCAAGTCGGAGAGCTCCTGGTTGATAAGCGAGGAGTTGCCACTCGCGGTCTGATCATCCGACACTTAGTCATGCCCAACCGGGTGGCCGGGACAGAGAAATTAGTCAGGTGGATGGCTGAGACCCTCCCTAAATCAACCTATGTGAACATTATGGCTCAGTATCATGTGAATTACAAGGCCTTTGACTATCCAGAAATAGCCCGTGGGATCACTGTGCAGGAATTCTTGGAAGCAATGGAGTGGGCTGAAAAACATGGTTTGACCAACCTTGACCCAAAGTCTGTGGCGCTCAGGAGATTTTACTCTATATTTAAAAGCCGACCAGACTAAATTTTTTATAAAGCCTACCCTTCTTCTATAGAATGTATGTCTGTTGTATTATTGTCGCTATTTTTCAAGCTTATGCGATTACGCCCAGATGCCGGGTATAGGCTTTCCGCAATATTTACATTTCCCTTCCTTTAAATGCATCTCTCCGATCATGTATCCTGTCCTTTGGATTATCATTTTCTTGCATTTAGGGCAGAAGGTGTTCCAACCCTCGTGACCCGGTACCTTTCCTATATAGACATATTCAAGACCGGAAGAAAAAGCCAGTGCCCGGGCTTTTTCGAGCGTTGAAACCGGCGTTGATGGGAGCTTCTTGAGCTTGTGCAAGGGATAGAATCGAGAAAAATGGACCGGCGTATCCGCGCCCAATTCTCTCTTCACCCACAGGCACATTTCTTTTACGGTCGACATCTCATCATTCTTTGTGGGGATCATGAGGTTTGTGATCTCAACGTGGATTTTTTCCTGCTTCAGCGTCTTCAAGGTCTCGAGCACTGGGGCGAGTTCTCCACTGGACAATTCATGATAAAACTCTTCAGTAAACCCTTTCAGATCAATTTGGGCCGCGTCTAACACCTTACACAGGTTTCTGAGTGGAGCTGGATTGATGAAGCCATTTGAGTGGATGACATTTAGAAGACCCTCCTGCTTAGCAAAGAAGGCAACGTCTAACATATATTCATAAAAGATAGTGGGTTCCGCGTAGGTATAGGCAATAGAATGTGCCCCCATCTCTTTTGCCTTCTTCACTACAATTTTAGGTGGGATATCGTAACTGTATAAGTCCTCAGGGGAGGCTTGGGAGATTTCCCAATTCTCGCAAAACTTACAATGGAAATTGCATCCCGCTGTTGATAGCGTTAAAGAAGTGGTCCCGGGAAGGACATGGAAAAAGGATTCCTTCTCGATTGGGTCTAAATGAATGACGCAGGGATTCCCGTAAACCAGGCTGTAATATTTACCTCCCCGATTCTCACGCACCCTACAAAAACCCCTTTTCCCATTGGCAACACGGCACCGCCTGGGGCACAATTCACATTGAATCTCTCCTCCATCCAGGGGAGTGAAATAAGGGGAGAGCTTTGTCTTAATTAGGCCTTTCTTCGCCATTTGTGCCTGTAAGGTATCCGGAAAACCGAAGAGCTGAGCGGCACATAGAACATAGAGACCCGTCCCGCAAAACTTCAAAAATTCCCGCTTCGTTAGGTGGGGGAAAGGGTAGAATAAGAGGGAATGATCTATAGGTATAGGGGATTTAATCATAGGATGTATTCATAATTAAACAGTATAGTAATTTCCTTTTGCTGCTTTGCAAGCCCGCCTGCCATCGCCTGGCACTGGCGGGCAAGTATTCGTCAAAGGGTTGCGGCCCGCCCTCCCCGTCCCGAGACCGGTACGGGATCGGGAGGCGCGACGTGATTGAAATATGCTGTAGCCGTTGTAGTATTTTACAGGCAATGTCGATATCTGCATGATTTGCGATTCAGCCTGCCCTGGCGCTACATGCTTGAATCAGCCTACTAGGTCTATAAGGAGCTACGTGCTCTGAACAGACCATTAAGCTTATAAGCCAGGTCTGGGCCAGGGGTCTGGGCCAGGGTTTTGAAAAATGACGCAACCGATAGCCGTTAAACGTAACGAGCCCCGCTAACAGCGGGATAACCGATAGACCGTAGACGTTAACTTAAGAATAGCCTAAACATTAAGTTTTTAATATAGAAATAGATGAGAAAAGTCAAAAATAAAGGTTGAGACCCATTTCAACGATTCTTTCACGAGTATTTCTGGTTTGTCAATATAATAGACATAGCCTGAACTTTGACGTTATAGTAAAATAATGTCCGAAATTGGGTTCCCCATCCATTGACCTTCATGACCTCCTAACATATACTCCGTGTAAAAGTGGATATTCCTTAAAATAACCATTAATTGTGGATACCATAACTGAATCAGAAGTACCTATTTTTCATTGAGAGAGGTAGGGTTTTGTGGCTTCTTTCATTCGCCTAAACCTACTAAAAGCCCACTTCGGCAATCTGGAAATGTTAGCCGATATCCCGAAAAAGAGTAAGGGTTTGAATTGTTGACAATGAATACATTCAATCTATAGGAAAGGAGAAAGTTTTTAGCACTTATGTAGACTAATTGAAAAAGTATTAGAGAATTGACTTGGGAATTATGAAGAGAAAAAAGGAGGCTAAAGGGAAATGAAAGCAATGGTATTGAATAAGATCTGCAGTCTTGCGGAAAATAAGAGCCCTTTGGAAATGGCAAATCTGCCGGATCCTGTTCCAGGAGAAAAGGAAATTTTGGTAAAAGTTTCAGCCTGCGGGGTTTGTCATACCGAGTTAGATGAAATTGAGGGAAGAACTCCTCCACCGCGATTTCCAATTGTTTTGGGCCATGAAGTTGTTGGAAGAGTAGAGGAAATAGGTACCAGAGCAGGTAAGTTTAAAATTGGAGACAGGGTGGGAATCGGCTGGATTTATTCAGCCTGCCAAGGATGCAGGCTCTGCCTCAAAGGTAATGAGAATTTATGTGAAAATTTCAAGGCAACCGGCAGGGATGCTAATGGAGGGTATGCAGAGTATACTATAGTTTTAGAAGATTTTGCCTATAAAATTCCTGACGTATTTTCTGATTCTGAAGCGGCTCCCCTTTTATGTGCTGGTGCAATTGGCTATCGCTCTTTGAGGTTAACTGGCATCAAAGATGGACAAAATCTGGGACTGACCGGATTCGGGGCTTCGGCTCACCTTGTACTTAAGATGGCAGAACACAAATATCCAAAATCAAAGGTATTTGTCTTTGCCAGAAGCGAAAAGGAAAGGGAGTTTGCTCAAGAGCTTGGGGCTGTTTGGGCAGGTGACACTGAAGAAGAATCGCCTGAGAAACTGGATTGCATAATTGACACTACACCGGTCTGGAAGCCAATAGTTGAAGCTTTAAAAAATTTAGAGGGTGGGGGAAGGTTGGTTATAAATGCAATTCGGAAAGAAGATGTGGACAAGGGATATCTTTTAAAATTAGATTACCCTACTCATCTCTGGCTTGAAAAGGAGATAAAAAGTGTAGCCAATGTGGAAAGGAGAGATATAAGCGAATTTTTGGAACTGGCGGCCACAATTCCTATCAAACCTGAAGTTGAGGAATTCACATTGGAAGAGGCAAATAAGGCATTACTCGAGCTGAAAGGGCGGAAGATTCGTGGAGCAAAGGTTTTAAGGATAAATGCGTAATAGAAGAGAATTGATTTTCCCTATACTCCCGCCCTAAAAAACCAAACCCTTATAACTTCACTCTTTAGCCAACAAGGAGAAAAAAAAGCAAGAAAACAATCAAAAGGAACTTGCGAACTTTGTAAATCATCATTTAGCAAAGGTGGGATGACAAAGCACTTGAACTCATCTAAATTGCTCAAAACTTTTCAGGCAGTATGTGGAGTAGTTCTTATTCTTTTTGGATTTCAGCTTTTATATTATGTATTAAATGTGATTATGTGATATTGAAAAGAACTCAGGTCAAGAGAGTTTAGAGGAGGATTGCTTCAATCCAGCAAAGAACAGTGGGAATTATAGGTCCATCTCTTATTTTGACACATGATTCTAATCGTAAATGTAAATAAAACCATGGTATTGAGGAACCTGGACGTTTTCAACCTGATCTGACCTCAGATTAAGAAATTTGCTAAACTTATGACTTGATTATAAGGTCTACAATGAAATTTATTCGATTGTGAGTTTTAGCTTTGGCAAGCTATTATTAAATTTTTGGGGAGAGGAGTCGGCCAGAATATGTGGGAATTTACCCTTCTATGATTGGTACTATGTGATTACAGAGGGTATGTTAATTGGAGGTAAGAATGAAAACGAATGTGAAGAGACAAATATTATATGTTATCTCACTGACCCTCTGTTTGGTATTAACAGGGAGCTGTGTCAGCAAAAAGGATTATTTGGTAAAGGTTGAGGAGGGTGAAAAGCTATCAAAGGAATTGACGGCTTTGAAGACGGAACACGACCGGTTAAAGGGAGAAAGAGAGGTCCTCGCTAAACAACTAATGGCCCTCGAGTCAGAAAGGAATAACCTAAAGGAGGCGAAAGCTCAGCTAGAGCTTGAAAATCTTTCCCTTGAAAATGAGGTTGCCCTCCTCGTAAGCGATAATCTAAAGCTGGAGGAGATCCTACGAGCCAAATCAGATACGCTGAGCAAACACATCGTAGACCTCAGGGACCATATCGCGAGCCTGAAAAACGAAAACAGTCTCCTGAAAGCGGAAAATAAAGATTTGAAGCAAAATATAGAAACCCTTAAAAGAGATGTAGACAACCTTCAGGGTCAAGTTGCAGCTTTAGAGGCGAAAAATAAAACACTCCAATCTGAATATGAGGTGCAAATAAGCCACCTCCAGAACAAAATTGAAGCTCTGGAGGAGAAAAATAAGGCACTTCAATCTGATGCCGATGCTCTAGAACGTCAGAAAGAAGAAGAGATGTTAGAGATGAAGGGTGCCTATGAAGAGTTACTCGAGGGTATGAAATCGGAGATAGAGAAGGGCAAGATTACCATTACCCAGTTGCGGGGAAAATTAAAGGTGAATATGCTGGACGAAATCCTCTTCGACTCAGGAAAAACCACCATCAAGCCTCAGGGTGTTGAAGTATTAAAGCGAGTGGGGAACATTTTGCTAACCGTGAAAGACAGGGCGATCAACATTGAAGGCTACACAGACAATGTTCCCATCGGAGCTGAGCTCAGCAAGAAATACCCCACCAACTGGGAACTCTCGGCAGCCCGTGCTACCAATGTAGCCAGATATTTGCAAGAGAAAATCGGCATTGACCCCAGCTTACTCTCTGCCACAGGGTACGGGGAATACCAGCCCGTTGCCTCTAATGAAACTGAAGAGGGACGGGCTAAGAATCGGCGGATTGAAATCGTGCTCGTTCCAAGGGAGATCGTACCAATTTCTAGGAAATAGGGGAACTACGCAGATTTCACTATACACCAGTGACTCAATTCGTCAAAATGGCTACGTTTCGGATTTCCCACTCATCAAGCCAGATGTGTAGAATTCCTTTATTTTGGCTGCTTATCTATATTTCTTCTTATCTGTTTTGATGTCAGTACACAAGATCCTGTTGGGTTTTGGGATTCTACAGTTAGAATGAGTGATGATTTGCAAATAAAATATTATGTGTATTAGAACTAATTGAATTTGCTTACTTCAGTTAGAACTCAACAAATCTATGAAAGACTTCCGGGATTTAAGACTACGAGAATGTTACTGCCCTGTTTCGAGCCGCGGCATAATAAGTACATCGATCCGCCGGTTGATAGAGCGGCCTTCTGCCGTCTTGTTGGATGTCAAGGGTTGCTTAGATCCGTAACCGATGGCAGAGATCCTCTCATATGTTATGGTACCATTTGCCACAAGGTATTCGCGAACGGCTTCCGCTCGTTGCTTGGATAAGTACTCGTTTAGGTCGTCTGATCCTGTGCTGTCCGTATGTCCTTCAATGATAACATCCGGCTGACCAAAAGTACGAATAGCCCGCTGAATCTTGCTGAGCAGTGCGTAATTGCCTGACATGATAACTTCCTTGCCAACAGGAAATTGCATGGACCTTAAACGGATTACCAGCTGATTTCCCTGTTTGTAAACTTCCGCTTCACTCGGCTTAAAGTAGCTTCGGACATTACTGTAAAATTCATTAAACCCCATTTCCGCTGCCAAGCTGTCTTTGGCAGCCCGTTCCTTCCTGACCGTTATCTCCAAGGAGGCAATCCGTTTCTCCAAGTCTAGTATTTCTGCCTGGAGAACGTTCTTTTTACCGACCATGAATTGATAGTCTTCCTGCAGCGTGGTAACCAAGCCGAGAATGTCTTTGACCTGCGTCTCGAAATCTTCATCACGGATATCGGTCGCAGAAAGCTTGCTTGTCATCTTATGCAGCATTCCTTCAAACCAGAGCGTTATCTCCTCGGGTTTCATCGTTCGAATCTTCTCGCTCTGCCGCATCACTTGAAGAAGGCGACGAGCCTGAAAGAGTGCCTCGCTAGCCTGTTCGTCAATCTTTTGCTTTTCGTAACGGTGTTCGGAGATAAATGCATCAACATCACTCAACTTCTCTTGCGCAACTGTGAACATCTTCGGCGCGATTTTCCTTGCGCCTCTCTTTTTCGCTTCATTGATCAGCTTGCCAACCTCCACAAGGACGTCTTTAATTGCTCGCAACTCAAGTTCGTCAAAATCTCTGATGACCTTTGCCCTATTCTTCAGGGCCCAACGCAGGTTGTTTTTCTCAATCGCTTTCGTAAGTTCAAGGAATTTTTCATCCGCTTCAGAATAATCCTTTCTGAAGTTGGTGGCGCCTGCAACACGAGCACGCTCACGAGCTTTAATGACATCGATCAACGCAGTTCTCACTCGTTTGCCCATGTCTTCAGCACGCTGGAGTTGCGCTCGTCCATAGTTGACCTTCTGTAAAATTTCAGAAGGCTTATCTCCAGACCTCAGTCCTTTCTTGGCCTCAAAAAGGGATGTCTCGGCTTTACCAAACCACGTTGGTGACAAGACATTAAGCCGATTCTTTCTTGCCTTGGCGATGTCTTTGTCCAAGCTGTTAATCTGCTCTATGGGGTCTTCTGACGTTACAATTGGTGCCACCTGAAGCTTGCTCCCTGCGCAGGCACCCAGGAAACACACTAAGACGGTGAGCACTGCCATGATTCCAATTTTCTTTCTAATCAACATCATCTTTCTCCTTTCAATTAACTTGAGTGATACATTAGCTTCTATCAAATTTAGAGACCAAGTGCTAAAAAAAACAGGATATGTTATGTATAGCTTGCCATATACTGAAATCCCAGTAATCTTATGATATTGCCCCACATTGGATGCTACCTGAGCTAAACCATACTCACGAGCCTCAAGCGTTGGTTTTCAGATAAAAACCCCTTGACACCAACATCATCACAGGCAAACCCCGGGGCAGCAATAAAGAGCAATGAGCTTCATCGGCTGGAATGCTATGTCTGTGAGATTCAAGAAACCTTATTTTTCATCACCGAGATAATCACCAAACAGTCCCCTGCTGTGCTCATCCTCATGGCAGTAAACACACAGATTTTCCCAGTTAGAACCATCAGAGGGATTATTCCTGTAATTGCCATCTTTATGGTGTACGGTCAGCAGGTGCCTGTTTTTGTGAGTAAACTCCCTTCCACATTTGGCACAGATAAGTCCGTGGATCTTAAGTGAGCGTTCTCTATAACTGTTGACTGAGGACGTGCTTTTTCTTGTCTTCCTGAGCAGATCCTCAAAAGATTTATTACCGTCTATCTTTCCAGACCCTGGCCTTTTGTGCAAGCTGTTACGTCTGTCTCTCATTCTACTGCCCCCTCTCCACTCTACTTAGTCTACCAAAGTCACAGATAAAATACAAATATTTCAATACCAGAGTCACGGTAAAGTCAAATACGACACAGAGTATAGGTACCTTTTTTCAGGCAATTCAGCCTGTTGAATATAGTATGCCAGTTCCGGAAGCAGCACAGCGGGCTCCCTCCTGGGCAAATGAAGGTTTCAAATACTGAGGTACTTCTTGAAGAGTTGAGGGCAAAAAAACTCAATTATACGGTTTATTAATCTAGAAAGGATTCAGGTAGAATCTTGCTAACAATTTGGCAAGCTATACTGGAATCATTGGGAGCCTAATCCCACTACAATATATGGAATTTGGCACCATAACATCATTGGGCCGATTTATAACTGACCCCCAACAACCATTTACCTATTATTCTTTTCTGAGAATGTGAGTTCTACTCAGTTTCAGTTTTTTTTTCAGTGCTTCATTTCTTCCGCTTTGAAGTGCACTGGGCCAACATATCAACCATATATCTCGAATAAACCTATTAAGGAAGGCCAGATTTTTCTTGACTTGGAGATCTTTTTGCTATTTTCATAGCTAAAAGTTTTTCCTTCAATCAGTTAATACCTATTAAGAGAGGTTATGCTGCGGGAAAACCCCTTAAAATGTACCCTCTTATCTCCTAAAAGGACTTTGAATTTGGTGCTCATATAAATACATTTGAACAGCCTTCATTTTGCCCGATTCGAGGGTTTCACATCATTATACAGTGTTAACCTATAGGGTAGGGAAATATATACGGATTAATTTGCATATACCCCCAGATTGGTGGTATAGCTGAACCAGTTCAGATATAATAAATTAGTCGAAACCTTTTTGTCGCTTTTCAAAGAAAGCATGAATAAGGGAGGAAGACAGTATGAAGATACTTCTTGTTTATCCAAAATATATTGATACCTTCTGGAGTTTTAAGGATGCCTTAAAATTTATCTCGAAAAAGGCAACTCATCCGCCGTTGGGGTTGTTGACAGTAGCAGCAATGCTGCCAAAGGAGTGGGAGAAAAAACTTGTAGATATGAATGTAACCACACTAAGGGATGAGGATCTTGAATGGGCTGACTGTGTGTTTGTTAGCGCTATGTGTATCCAAAAGGAATCGGTAAAAGAAGTCATTAGCAGGTGCAAAAAAATGGGTATCAAGATTGTCGCTGGTGGTCCCCTCTTTACGACTGGATACGAAGAGTTCGAGGATGTGGATCATCTTGTACTCAATGAGGCAGAAATCACCCTCCCACACTTTTTAGCGGATTTGAAAAATGGATGTGCTAAACATATTTATACCTCTAAGGAATTCCCAGATATAAGAAAAGCACTTATTCCACTCTGGGGACTTATCAATATGAAGAAATATGCAACAATGAGTATCCAGTATTCCCGAGGCTGTCCTTTTAATTGTGAATTTTGCAATATAGCAGCGCTTTATGGGCATAAGGTGCGCACAAAGAGCAAAGACCAAATCGTAGCCGAATTAGAAAATATTTACTCCCAGGGCTGGAGAGGTGATGTATTTTTTGTTGATGATAACTTTATAGGAAATAAAAGAAAGTTAAAAAAGGAAATTTTGCCTGCTATAATTGAATGGATGGAAAGAAAAAGACATCCCTTCCCTTTTAATACAGAGGCATCTATAGATCTTTCTGACGATGAGGAACTTATGCAGTTGATGATTAAGGCAGGGTTTAATTCAGTATTTGTCGGCATTGAGACACCAAATGAGGAAAGCCTGGCAGAATGCAATAAGGTTCAGAACAAGAATCGTGATTTGTTAGCCTGCGTAAAAAAGATCCAGAGGTTTGGTTTACAGGTACAGGGGGGATTCATCATAGGATTTGATAATGATCCTCCTTCAATTTTCGAAAGGCTTAGTGCATTTATCCAGGAAAGTGGAATTGTCACCGCCATGGTGGGATTGTTAAATGCTCCTCGCAGCACCAAACTCTACCAGCGACTTGTAAAAGAGGACAGGCTATTGAAGGATGTGTCAGGTGACAATACAGATTTTTCGATCAACTTTATACCTAAAATGGATTACGAAATACTCATTAAGGGTTATAAAAGGATCATTAGCAGAGTCTATTCCCCTGAACCTTACTATAAACGGGTTAGGGAATTTTTAAGAGACTATAAGCCATTGGGAAAAAGGACATTTCACTTTCATTTCAACTACATTGGGGCATTCTTTAAATCCATATTGTTCATAGGTATAATAGAGAAAGAAAGGGTTTATTACTGGAAGCTCTTTTTCTGGTCTTTATTCAGACGTCCACAAGTTTTCCATTTGGCAATTACTTTTACCATTTACGGTTTCCATTTTCGAAAGATTTTCGAAAATTGTTTGTGAAATATTCGAAAAGAAAAAACTTCGCCTAACACAGCATAAAAGGTTGCTTCGCCACAGGCAGACTCACCTACATTTTTGCCTCGCAAAAACTTCTTTGCTGCTGGGACCGTTAGTCGAAATTCCAATATAAATATTCAAGATAAAAAAGGAGGTTAGAATGAATATCTATATAGGCAGTTTGTCATACAAGGCCACCGAAGAGGACCTTAAACAGGCTTTTGAAGCCTTCGGGCAGGTCGAATCCGTCAAAATTATTAAAGACAATTACAGTGGACAATCAAGAGGGTTCGGATTCGTGGAGATGCCCGATAAAGCTGAAGCTCAATCCGCTATCGAAGGTCTGAACGGCAAGGAGTTGAAAGGGCGTACTCTTAAGGTTAATGAGGCTCGCCCTCGCTCCCAAGATCGTAGAGGTGGAGGAAGACGAGATGGTGGGCGGCGCTTCTAGTGAGCTGCACGGGACACAATAGAGTCATAGCAGAACTTTCCTGCTCACCAAAATGCCTATAATAAATCCTTTTTATCCCATGAGCAGAGAGAAAAAGGATTGATACCCTAAAGAGCTCCTGTAGCAAGACCATTCATGGGGAGAGATCACTAACAGAGGATGGAAGCTATAATGTTGAACTTGTGGCTTTTGGCGGTGGCTATCGAAAGAAGCAAGGGTTACTGAGATCTCCTTCAACGGCAAATTGAAGTGAGGTGGTGGTGAAATCAAACACGGAGGTTAATTGAGATGAAAGAGCTGATTGAATACATTGCAAAGTTACTTGTTGATAATCCAGAAGAAGTGAGTGTAACTGAAATTGAGGGAGAACAGACCTCTGTGATTGAGTTGAAAGTAGCTAAGGAAGATCTTGGAAAAGTAATCGGCAAGCAAGGAAGAACAGCCAGGGCGATGAGAACTATACTTGGTGCAGCCTCGGCCAAGATGAAAAAGAGATCTGTCCTGGAGATTTTAGAATAGTTGAGCAAAATAGGACTTAGTTAATCTTATTTTGATAGGGCATATTATCAGCCCCAGAGTTTAACCGGTCTGCGAAGGATAGTTTTATGCTCAATCCTTTACAGCAGATAGATTCCCTATTGCATGGCGCAATAAATAGCTAAAGGAGGCTATTATGTTTTATATTCTTGCAATAGTATTGATTATACTCTTTTTGAGCGCAGCCATCAAGGTCCTGAGAGAGTATGAGAGGGGTGTTGTCTTCAGGTTAGGAAGGGTATTAAAAAGCACAAAGGGCCCTGGGCTTGTTATCATTATCCCGATTATTGATAAGTTGATCAGGGTTAGTCTTCGCCTTGTGGCCATGGATGTTCCTCCCCAGGATGTAATCACAAAGGATAATGTCTCCCTTAAGGTGAATGCGGTTATCTATTTCAGGGTTATGGATCCAAACAATGCCATAATTGAGGTGGAAAACTACCTTTTTGCTACCTCCCAACTTGCCCAAACCACCCTTAGAAGTGTGTGCGGACAGGTGGAATTAGATGAGATTTTATCAGAGAGAGAAAAGATAAATACCAGGTTGCAATCCATACTCGATAAACATACTGACCCCTGGGGGATCAAGGTCTCTAATGTGGAGGTAAAACATATTGATCTTCCTGACGAGATGCAGAGGGCTATGGCCAAGCAGGCAGAGGCTGAAAGGGAGAGAAGGGCAAAGGTTATTAATGCACTGGGTGAATTCAGGCCGCTGACAAGCTGGCAGAGGCAGCCAAGAAGATAGAAGACTATCCCTATGCACTTCAGTTAAGATATCTTCAAACCCTGAGGGAGGTCGCGGCTGAGGGCAATTCAACCACCCTCTTTCCGATTCCAATCGATCTGTTTAAACCATTCTTTAAGAAAGAATAATTCAGGGTAACCGCTGGGTGAAGCGAATCCTACTCCCCTTTTTTATGTTTATGGCTTACCCTTTTCATCCCCCATAGCTACGCAGAGGGTTAAGGATCAAAACCTCCTGATAGAGGATGTTTTAGGCTATTGACTAAAAGGGGTTTGATACCATAAAATAGAAACCCACTCTGATACCGTGAAAGGAGTATCTTGAGCCGAGAGGATTTAATACAACTAGAAGGTGTGGTAAGCAAGGTTCTGGGTTACGGGACCATGGAAATTGAATGTGAGAATAATACCATTGTCAGGGGTGTTCTTTGCGGACGGATGAAAAAGAGAAGGATTAAGGTGATAAAGGGTGATCAAGTCCAGGTCAGAGT
>JAUWZC010000145.1 GCA_030615565.1 Desulfobacteraceae bacterium
TGGCCTGATACACATTCCCTCATAGTGCATTCCGTCATATTTATCTATCCGATCCATATATACCCTACTCAATCTTGACGGCTTTGTAAAAAGTCCAACTGTCCCGTCCTGACGGGATTACGCTTCATCTTTCGTCATTGCGGTGTACTGGTAAGTACGCCTCATTCCTCAAGATTCGCAAGCCTTGCATTTGGAGCTTTTTACTTTGCCGTCCAAGTTTTGACTTTTTACGAGTTCATCAATCTTAATATCACATCTTATGTCCACATTGTTTCTTTTTCCTTGTTGCTCGTTCTAAAGAAACGAGTATCCAGTAACAAGTAACGGGATTCAAACAACCCCGATTGCATCAAATTTACAGGATGCTATACATGCACCGCACCTTATGCATTTTTCTGGATCAATTGTGTGCACCACCTTTTTCTCACCAATAATAGCCTCTACCGGGCATACCCTCTTACATTTTCCACACCCGGGGCATTTTTCTTCATCTATAATGTAAGTGATTAACGCCTTACAAACACCTGCAGGGCATCTTTTATCCTTGATGTGGGCCTCATATTCATCCATGAAATGCCTGATTGTACTAAGAACTGGATTTGGTGCAGTCTGCCCTAAACCACATAAGGAAGAATCCTTTACCATCTCTGCAAGCTCTTCCAGGGTGGCAATATCATCTATCTCACCCTGGCCTTCGGTTATCTTGGTGAGCAGCTCCAGCATCCTTTTGGTTCCTTCCCTGCATGGGGTGCATTTTCCACATGACTCCTCCTGGCAAAATTCCATAAAAAATCTGGCTATGTCTACCATACAGTTATCTTCATCCATTACAACCATACCGCCGGAACCCATAATGGCCCCTGTACCGGTTATGGCCTCATAATCGGTAGCTGTATCAAGTAGGTCCAAAGGAATGCATCCTCCTGATGGACCACCTATTTGCACTGCCTTTAATCGCTTATCTTCTGGTATCCCACCTCCGATTTTGTATACAATATCCTTTAATGGCATCCCCATGGGAACCTCTACCAGGCCACTGTTAATAACCTTTCCAGCAAGGGCAAAAACTTTTGTACCCTTGCTCCGCTCTGTACCAATGGCTGCATACCACTGGCCACCATTTAAGATAATCTGTGGAATATTTGCCAGGGTTTCAACATTATTCAAAACTGTTGGTTTTTTCCATAGGCCTTCGTGGGCTGGAAAGGGGGGTCTTGGCCTTGGCATTCCTCTCTTTCCTTCAATTGATATCATTAGGGCGGTCTCTTCCCCGCACACAAATGCCCCGGCTCCCTGGTAAACTTCCAGATCAAAGTCAAAACCACTCCCAAGGATATCTCTGCCTAACAGGCCATATCGCCTGGCCTGCTCTATTGCTATTGTAAGTCTTTTTATTGCAAGGGGGTACTCGGCCCTGCAATAGATATATCCCTGGTGGGCATTGATTGCCTTAGCCGCAATGATCATCCCCTCTAATACTGCATGGGGATCGGCCTCAAGTACACTTCTATCCATGAATGCACCTGGGTCACCTTCATCTGCATTGCAAAGGACATATTTAATATCACCTTCTGCCCTTGCAGCAAAACCCCATTTCATTCCGGTAGGAAATCCTGCTCCTCCCCTACCCCTGATTCCAGAAACCTTAACCTGATTGATAATTTCCTCTGCTGTTATATCCATTAATGCCTTAGCTGCTCCCTGATAGGCATCCCTTGCAATAGCATCATCTATGTTTTCAGGGTCTATAAGGGTCAGGTTCCTTAAGGTTATCAGTGTTTGATTAGAAAAATATGGTATATCCATCATCCTGGGGATAGGTTTATTATTAACAGGATCCTTGTAAAGGAGCCGTTCCACTAACTTTCCATCAATAAGGTGCTGCGATACTATATCATCTACGTCATCTGGGGTAAGATGCACATAATATACCCCTTCTGGATACACAACCATTACTGGTGCCAGGGTTGAAAATGCATCATTTCCTGTCTCTATCACCTTACATATTTTTGAAAGTCCTTTCTTCTCTATCTCTCCTCTAATGGCATCCCTTACCGGTTCACTTCTGCTTGCATGACATGCAGTGCCTCCACCTACCATCAGATGTTTTTCGCCATCAACAGGTGCCTTACCTAAACGAATATCAATAATGTTCTCCCCTCTGGACTTTATTTCATTTAATTGATCCCTATTAATTCTCCCCATCCCGTTCTCCCTATTTATATCCGTCCAGGATCTTCATTATATTTTGCTTGCTAACCTGAGCATACGTATCATCATCTACTACCATGGCAGGGGCCATTCCGCATGCCCCTATACAGCGCACCGAATCTAAAGAGAATCTAAGGTCTCCCGTAGTCCCCCCTGTTTCAACTCCAAATTCATCCTGTATACTTTCTAAATTCGGCTTCCCTCCCCTTACATAGCATGCTGTGCCCAGACATATCTTTATAATATGTCTACCTTTTGGAGCCATGGTAAAAAAAGAGTAGAAGGTTACAACACCATATATTGTGCTGCCAGGAATGTTCAGACCCTTAGAGATTCTTTCCTGCACCTCCATTGGCAAATATCCGCAGACACTCTGGCATTCTTCAAGCACAGGTATGAGCGCTCCACTTTTTTCCTTATGCCTCTGGATTATGCCATCTATCTCTTTCCACATCTTTAAAGTTATTTTTTTCATCTTTGTTCTCCATGGACCCATGCTTTCTCAATCCTAACCGCACAGACCTTAAACTCTGGTATCTTGGCAACCGGATCCAAAGCGGCATTTGTCAGTTTATTGGCTGCCGCCTTAGCAAAGTGAAATGGGATAAATATAGTCCCTCTTATCGCCTGATCAGAAATCCTTGCTTTTGCTGTAATCTCTCCCCTGCGAGAGCTTACCCTTAATAAATCCCCCTCTTTCACATTATAATTACGAGCATCCTCTGAGGAGATCTCTACAAAGCATTCTGGAGCCAGGCCATTGAGCCCCTCAGATTGCATGGTCATAGTACCAGTATGAAAATGGTAAAGAACCCTGCCTGTTGTTAGATAAAGGGGATATTCTTTATCCGGCACCTCTGCTGGTGGAATATAATCTATTGGGTGAAAGAGGCCCAGACCCCTTGTGAATCTACCAACATGAAGTCGAGGGGTTCCCGGATGCTCTACTGTTGGGCAAGGCCAGTGAAGACCTTCCTTTTCCAATCTTGTGTAACTGATTCCTCCATATGAAGGTGTTACACGATTAATCTCTTTCATAATTGTATCGCTATTTCTATAGGTCATTGTATAACCCATCCGAGCGGACAGATCACATATAATCTTCCAATCCTGACGAGCCTTGCCAGGGGGATTTATCACCTTATGAACCCTCTGGACATGCCTCTCTGTATTGGTAAATGTCCCATCTTTTTCTGCGAAAGAAACTGAAGGTAATACCACGTCTGCAATTTTTGCCGTATCTGAAAGAAAGATATCCTGAACGACCAGAAAATCAAGATTAGCCAAAGCCTTTTCTGCATGATTAAGATCAGGATCTGAAACAAGGGGATTTTCTCCAATGATATAGAGGGCCTTAATCTTGCCTTCCCCGGCTTTTATTACCATTTCCGTTACAGTTAGCCCTGGAGATGCCGGGAGACTTTCCACATTCCAGGTCTCGGCCATCCTCTCCCTTATAGCTGCGTCACTAACCGTCTGATAGCCACTAAATACATTGGGAAGGGCACCTAAATCACACGCTCCCTGAACATTATTCTGCCCTCTCAATGGGTTAACACCTCCTCCTGGTATACCAACATTGCCACAGAGCATGGATAGATTGGCCATTGATTTTACATTATCAGTACCGGTCCTGTGCTGGGTTATTCCCATCGCAAAAAATATCGAGGCCGGACGAGCATTAGCATACATCCTCGCCGCTTTTATGAGATCATCGGCCGGGATGCCGGTAATTTTAAACACATATTCAGGCGTATATTTTTTAACCGTTTTCTTTAGCTCCTCAAATCCTTCGGTCCTGCTCTCAACATAGGCCTTATCATAAAGATTTTCTTTTATAATTACATGCATCATCCCATTAGCCCAGGCCACATCAGTACCAAGGTTTTGCCTTATCCAGAGGGTTGCAAATTTGGCCAAGGGAATCTTCCGGGGATCAATAACTATTAACTTGGCCCTGCCAAATTCAACTGCCCTTTTTATAAATGATGATATAACCGGATGGGCCTCTGTCGTATTTGAACCGGTTACCAAAATAAGCTCTGATTTTTCTATATCAGCTATCGGATTTGTCATGGCGCCTGAACCAAATGCAATGGCCAGCCCGGCAACAGTTGAAGCATGACAGAGCCTGGCACAATGGTCAATATTGTTAGTCCCAAGGACAGCCCTAGCAAACTTCTGGGCCAGGTAATTTTCTTCATTGGTAATCTTTGCTGAACTGAAGACACCAATAGAGTCCGGGCCGTAGCTTAACTTTATCTCACCTAATCTCTCGGCAACCAGGGAAAGGGCCTCGTTCCAGGATGCCTCCCTGAATCTGCCATTTTCCTTTATAAGGGGTACGGTGAGTCTATCAGGATGATTGATAAAATCGTACCCAAAGCGTCCCTTCACGCAAAGGCTCCCGAAGTTAGGGGGCCCATCCTCTACACCTGTTACCTTGACAATCTTATTGTCTTTTACATGCAAATTAATCTGGCAGCCCACACCACAGTATGGACATGTTGTTTTAATCTTCTTTAACTCCCATGCTCGCCCCTTAAACCTACTTGGCTTTTCTATCAAGGCACCTACTGGACAGACTCCGACACACTCTCCACAAAAAATACAATCAGACTCATTCAAAGGAAGATCACCTACAGCCACAATCTTGGAGGTAACTCCCCTATATCCATATGAAATAGCTCTGTTTACCTGAATCTCATTGCAGGCCTGAACACAGCGGCCGCAGAGGATACAGCGAGAAAAGTCCCTGATGATAAGGGCATTGCTGGTCTCAGTTGGGTATAGAGATATACTTTCGGGAAACCTGATTTTCTCTACCTGATACCTATAGGCCAGCTCCTGAAGGCGGCAATCACCGTTTGCCTCACAGGTAAGACAGTTATGGTGACCGGAGGCGAGAAGGAGCTCTATGTTTATCCACCTGGCCCTTATCACCCTCTCTGACTCTGTCTCAATAATCGCATTGTGTGCAGCCGGTGTGGCACAAGAAGGAAGGAGATTTCGAGTCCCCTTCACTTCCACAAGGCAGATCCTGCAGGCACCAGTAGGCATATATCCTTTAATATGACAGAGAGTCGGGATATCAATACCATTTCTCTCAGCAACCTGAAGAATAGTCTCTCCAGATTTAAAGTAAAATTCACTGCTATTGATTATAATCTTATTTTCTATATTCACGGTTCTCCTGCTTTCTTAATATTATTCTATGATTCAGTTTCTTAAAGACAATCTTATATTTCAGGCATAAACTCATGTCAAGATATCTCCTTTTTTATTATATATGTGAATCATCACATGGCAATAAGGAAAATTTTCTCATAAAGATAAAATTGTGTTTAAAGACAATAATGTATATGTTATAAACAATAAAAAGAATATTTAGCTCATCAAAATTGACATCTTTAAGGAGAGATAACTATGGCCCAAATTGATGCCTTCTTTAAACTAATGAACGATCAAAGAGCCTCAGACCTTCATCTGGCAGCCGGTCAACAACCTATTTTAAGGATCAGGGGGGATCTGGAAAGGGTAAAATATAAGGAATTGGATGATGATA
>JAUWZC010000180.1 GCA_030615565.1 Desulfobacteraceae bacterium
AGATTGTTGATTATTAACCGCCCGTTCGTTTCTCTCACTTGAGATTTACCCTGTTAAATAGGGGTTAAGTCTCGCAGATTATCAAGATTGAAGATAACCGCTTACAACTGTTTCTCATATGTCATTTACAATTTAACAGGGTAAGGAGTAATCAGAGAAGAGCATGGAATCAGGTATAGGAAATCTTACTCTGCGTTCTCTGCCCGTTAAACCTGAAAGTATTTAACTGGGGTGCCTCGAATGAGTCCCATAAAGCGGGACGAGTGGGCGGTTATATTTCCCTTTAATCCAAATCAACAGGTTTTTTGCATTCGTTACACCTTTTAGTACCCCTGAAGAGCTTTTGACCGCATTCCGGGCAGATATAGCGTGCCTCCTCATCCCTAATCCATTTTTCTGTTCCCACTTCTCGCCAATATGGTATAGCCCGCAGGATGACCTTCTTTCCAAGAGGTATGGGAAACTCTTCTATTAATTTGCAAGGAAAGTCCTTGCATTCATGGCAGCCCGTGTACCCCTTTTTTGTTGTGCAATCTTTTATAGCGCATTCCCTGCAAAAATAAAACAGCTCATCAGACAAACATCCTTTGCAATGGATATCTTCAACGGATAGATTTTCACTATTAGGAAGTTTGCCCTTATATACACCAAGGAGTCTTTCTTTAAACTTCAAATTATTTTCAAGGGTTGCATAGAGGATGCCACATACCCCGCAGTAAAGGCCACAAGGTGCTATATAGTCGGGATTTATTTCCATATGTTAGCTCCAATGGACTTAGCCGCCTTCGGCGGAACTTTTTTGACAGGATTACCACGATTAACAAGATTTTCTTATTTTCTTTATATCCTGAACATCCCGTCTATCCTGTCTAAAAAATGGGATTTCCTGTACAATTAAATTACAAGAGGACTTAGATATTATCTGCAGTTATAGATTATGTCAATGTTGAATTATATTAACCACTGACCCACGCAGATTGACACAGACATTTTGTCTCCGCTTGAGCGGAGATAAAAAATGCAATCGCTTTGCGAAAAACGCATTCTCGAAGCATCCATAGGCTGTGATTAAAAGCCTGCCTACCATCGGAACTATTGGTCTGCGTAAGTCTGCGGTTGAAATATTTCTTTAAGTTAATAACATTGAGCCAAAGATTGGAAGATGAATTGACTTGACTTAACATTAAAATTAGAAGGAAAATAATTAACAGGGTAGGGGAGAGATAAGATGCAGGTAGAGCGAAGAACTGTAAGGTTTCGGATCTGGATAATTGTGTTAGGGATTCTGTTGGTCTTTTTAAGCCCATCTCAGGGAGAGGCCAAGACCAAGTTCCTTGGCTTTAAAAAGGAGAAGAAGTCAAGCACTGTGCCTAAGGGATGGGAGGTTATCCCCTATTTTCGAGCAGTCAAGAATAAGTTGTCTCTCAGTAAGGAGGGAAAACGGACTGTTCTCAGGGTGAAGAGTGTAGGAAGCGCATCTGCAGTCTTAAAGAGGCTTGAGGTGGACCTCAAGGAGTTTCCTGTTCTTGTATGGCGATGGAAGATTAGTAGGGTAATAGGAATGGCAATTGAAACCCGCAAGGACAGGAACGATTCTGCTGCCAGAATTAGGGTTATTTTCGGGAAGGCGATACCAAAGCCTTTGAAGGGACGGCCAGAGATTTTAAAATTTTTCAAATCATTCGGGTTTCAATCGGGAGGTAAAGAACCACGAGGCTTTAAGATCGATTATATCTGGGGAAATAATGTCCCTAAAGGGGATGTTATTGACTATCCAGGTTCAAAGAATCATAAGATGGTGGTTGTTGAAAGTGGAAACAAAAGGGCAAACCGCTGGGTATGGGAAAAGCGTAATCTCATTGAAGACTTTCAGGAATTCTTCAGAAGGTCTCCCCCTGCTCTTATAGGGATTGTGGTTCTCACAGATACTGATCAGACTAATGAAGGAGTTATAGCACATTATGGCAGCATCATTATGATGGATAAGTAGCTTTCCAGGTTTTCTTTAGATTTTATCTAACCCTATTTTTTCCCTAACTTGTTTACCTCTTCCAGTTTAAAGACATCAGAGAGAGGAATGGTAAAGGCGATCTCAGGACGATACCGCATATAGGTCGGGATCGGATAGCGGATGCCCTTCTGGTGGGTTTTTTCAAGTCCATCCACCACCTCGGGCAAAAGGGATGCAGGAATGGCCATGATCATTTCATGGTCCTGACATGTTGCCCAGACCCGGTCACCGTTACCCGGGACGACCACCTTCGGTGCATTGTGAAGAAAAGCGCCTAAGACCCCTTCGGTGCAGGAAGAGGCCCTGCCCGAAAAATTGCCCTCTACCGGTTTGCCTGAATGGTATGTTGCGCCATGAATAAGTCTCATCAATTGGGCAGGGTTCACATAGATAAGGATAACATCCGGCTCAATCTTAGTCCATTCCAGGGGGGAGTAGACCACAACAAGGCCCTGGCCCATCTCAAGGCGGAGAAACCCGGACATCACCTCGGAGGCTGCCTTTTCATCTACTACATAATTCATCTGAGTCAAAAATTGGATTGCTCCGCGTTCATCGGTAACCCTGTCCCAACCGTATGTGTGGGCTGCAATCCCACACCCCACGTCTTCCCGTGTAAAGGCCACAGTCCACCCATAACGTCTGGCCATAGCAGAGCCCTGACATGGGGCCATTTTGACTTTCAGGTCGCGGAGAGGCCTTTTGGCCTTGTCAGGGATTTGGGCTTCTTCCTTTAGGAACTTTACCGCCACAGGGAAGGTTGAAGGGTTGATCAGAGATCTCAGCTTTTCTCCAAGCTTGAACCACTTTTCCATAAGATATCTCCCTTTTAAAAAACACCTTGTCAAGTTTACATGATTGTTACCTAAATTGCCTCTATAGTGGAGGGTGGTTTTTTTGTTATATTGTATGTAACACTGACGACCCCAGGTACTTCTGTTGTTAGCCGCTCTGCCAATCTGTCTAATACATCATAAGGAAGCCTGGTGGGTGATCCTATTTTCGCATCTGTGCTCTCCCAACACCTGATCTCGATCTGCAAACCATAATCTCTTTTTCCTTCCCTTATCCCGGTAACCTTATCATCATGGAGAATCGCCAAATACTGAAATGCTCCTATATTTGATAGCTCTTCATCAACAATCCTGGTAGCACCTCTTACAATTTTTACCCTTTCAGGTGTAACCTCCCCGATTACTCTTGTAGCCAGGGCTGGGCCAGGAAAAGGAGGCCGGTTAAATATCTCCTCTGGCAGTCCAACTGCTTTAGCGACCTCTCTGATTGCTGATTTGCGCAGTTGAATTAATGGCTCTAAAATCTTGTACCCATACATTTCCTCTGGATCAATCCCAATCTGCTCAAGGATATTATGCTGCCTTTTAATCCCGGCAACAGTTTCTTCTATATCGGTGTAGTTAGTGCCTTGCAGGAGATATTTTGCACCAGTGTCTTTCACCAGCTGAGCAAAGATATCTTTATAAAATGAGCTGGTGATTGCCTCCCTTTTCTCTTCTGGATCAGTGAGGCCTTTTAATGCCTCAAAAAAGGTTTTTTCGGCATCTGCAATTTCTACAGTTACTCCCAAGTCTTTAAATAATGAGACAATATATTCAGGTTCTCCCTCCCTCATCAGAGCATTGTCAATGAAATATGACTTGAATCGATTACCTAATGCCTTGTGTCCAAGCATAGTTACAACTGATGAGTCAACACCGCCAGATAGTGCATTGATAGCCAACCCATCACCTACAGTTGAGGAAATCTCTTCGACCTTTTCCGCGATAAGTTTTTCGGTATCTAATTCCTCTAAGGTAATTTCCCTGATTTCCATAGTGCCTCCCTGTTTTTGTTTCCTTGTGTTTTAAAACATTGAATAGTAATCTTACCTACCTTAATATTGATAAACTCGTAAAAAGTCAAAAATTGGACGGCAAAGTAAAAAGCTCCAAATGTAAGGCTTGCGAATCTTGAGGAATGAGGCATACTTACCAGTATGCCGCAATGACGAAAGATGAAGCGTAATCCCGTCAGGACGGGACAGTTGGACTTTTTACGAAGCCGTCAATATTCAGACAATTACCGCTGGGTATAAAGGATAAGGATTAGTCAAAGACAATCTGGCAATGCTCAAGATTCGATGCTGATAAACATTCTTATGATATGTCACAGGTATTACAACTGGTGGCGCTACAAGAACTGCAGGAAGACCCCTTTGAACTTGAGAATTCCCCCTTACTCTTATGGCTGAAGGTAGAGAGAAGCTTCTTAACATTGTTGCCTGCACAGACAGGGCAAAGGACATCCTGATCACCCAAGACTAGGGTCTCAAAGTCCTTGTAGCATTCCATACAATGATATTCAAAAATAGGCATATTAAAATCTATTTAAAAATTTTTTTTATCACAGATCATTTGAAGTTGTCAAAAATTTTAAACATTTATAAAATGTATTTTGAAAACCACTCTGTAAAATGTTATGTTTATACTTAAATAGATATATCATCATTGGGAGGAAAAAACATGCGTTTTGAAGAGAGCTTCACGAATTTTATCCTTCGCCATCAGGAGAGACATAATCGTACCTATCATTTCTTGGTTTTGATGGATGCTTTAATCAGTGCAGCTAAGCACATCCAGCACTACTATCTGACGGGTGCCTTAAGAGGGAATTTGGGATTGGCTGGC
>JAUWZC010000187.1 GCA_030615565.1 Desulfobacteraceae bacterium
GCGCAAGAGAATTAAGTAAGGTTTTAAGATTTACTAATATTTTCTTGACATAAGAGTGTCTATCTCTGTATCTTTACCTAATCGCATACCACAAGCAGTGCATTTTATTTATGATTGTTCTCGATTTCATTTTGAAATCGAGAACAATTATTAAAGGAGGTTAAAATGAGAAAGTATTTATCATTTTGTTTAGCTTTGGTGATGGTTTTCGGATTATGCGGAATGGCCCAAGCTAAAACTTTGAGACTGGCCCTGGATGCAGGCCCGGTATCTCAGGATCCCCAGGTGGTGTTGTCCGGTGGAATGCTCCAGTTTTCACACTGGGCCTTTGATCCGCTTGTACGTTACGCCCAGGATATGACATTCGAACCACGCCTGGCAGTAAAGTGGGAACGCTTAGATCCCCTGACCATGCGCTTCTATCTGCGAAAGGGCGTTAAATTCCATAGCGGCAACCCCTTCACTGCAAAAGATGTGAAATTCACCTTTGATCGCTTTTATACGAGCCCGGATTTTAAAGGACTTTTCGTACCATTTGAAGGTTGTTTCATCGTCAATGATCATACGGTTGATATAAAGACCAAGAAACCTTACGCCCTGCTTATTAACATGGCCACCTATATCTTTCCCATGGATCATAAATTCTATTCAGGAAAGGATGAAACCGGCCAGCCCAAAGACGCTGTCGTAAAAGTAGGACCTTCCTTTGCGCTGAAAAATACATCAGGAACTGGTCCCTATAAGGTTACCCACTGGGAACAGGGCGCAAAGTATATCTTTGAAAGGTTCGCCGATTACTGGGATAAAAACTCACCTGGTAATGTGGACAAGATCATCCTGACACCAATCAAGGAAGAAGCCACCCGCGTGGCAGCGTTGCTCTCAGGGGACGTGGATTTTATCACTCCTGTGCCCCCACAGGATTTTAAGAGAATCCGGAAGGATCCCAAAACCAAGCTCGTGACCTTTTCCGGTGGCAGGATTATCACCTTTCAATTAAACCAGAAGCGGCGCTCTGAGTTCAAGGACGTGCGCGTGCGGCAGGCCATTGTCCACGCTATTAATAATGTAGGCATTGTTAAAAAGATCATGAAAGGGACTGCAACACCGGCTGCCCAGCAAAGCCCAAAGGGATATGTCGGCTACAAGGAATCCCTTGTTCCCCGCTATGATCTTAAAAAGGCAAAGGCCTTGATGAAAGAGGCAGGCCTGGAAAAGGGTTTCGAGTGCACTATGATCGCCCCTAATAACCGTTATGTAAATGATGAAAAGATTGCCGAGGCGACAGCCTCCATGCTGTCCAAGATCAATATCAAAGTAAATCTAAAGACCATGCCCAAGGCCCAGTATTGGGATGAGTTTGATAAACGGGTGGCAGACATTCAAATGATCGGCTGGCACTCAGATACGGAGGATTCCGGTAATTTCAGTGAGTTTTTGACAATGACCCCGAACACGGAAACCGGTTATGGGCAATATAACAGTGGAAATTACAGTAACCCAAAAATTGATGAGCTGACCATAGCAGCCCAGTCCGAGACTGATCTGCAAAAGAGAAAGGCCATCCTACAGGAAATAGAGCAGATCCTATATGATGATGCGGCCTTTGTGCCATTTCACTGGCAGAATCATTCCTACGCGGGCAAAAATAAAGTGGGCATAAAGCCCATCGTTAACACCATGAACTTTCCTTATTTAGGAGATCTTGTTATGAAGTAGCACTTTGGTTTTGAAATATGAATCTTTAAAGGGGCAGAGCGTTGTTATTGAAGGTAACGCATCTGCCCCAAAATTATTTATACAATTTCTCACCAGAATCACTGCAACCGATATCTTCATGCGATTAGATCCTTTCTCCCTTGACCCAGGACAACATTAATCGTATTAAAAGATCTCATAAAAAAGTGAGATAAAAGAGGACTTTCATGTTCGCGTTTATAGTTAGACGAATCATTCAATCCATTATTGTGATGCTGGTGATCAGCCTTGTGGGTTTTTCTATCCAACACAGTATTGGCGATCCGGTCAGAGATCTGGTTGGTGAAAGAGTTACGCCGGCCGAACGAGAAGAGATAAGAGATCAACTGGGCTTAAATGACCCTTTCTATATCCAATATTTTCGCTTTGTGAAAAATGCATGTAAAGGTGATCTGGGATTATCTTTTTTCTACAAAAAACCGGCCCTCGAAGTCATCATATCCAAGGCCCCCGCAACACTTGAATTGGTGATTGTCACCTCCATTATCCTCATGATCATCTCAATTCCAGCGGGTATATATTGCGCCATTTTTCCAAAAAGATTGCTTTCCAGATTTGCAATGGCATTCAGTACGATTGGAGTAGCCATACCTGTATTTCTTACGGCCATCGCCCTTATCTATCTTTTTGCAGTAGAACTGAACTGGTTACCATCCTTTGGCCGGGGAGAAACCGTGAAAATAGGAGGGTGGTGGGAGAGTGGACTCCTGACCTGGGACGGAATAAAACACCTGGTTCTACCCAGCGTATCTCTATCATCGATAATGTTGCCGCTTTTTATACGACTGATCCGGGCAGAAATGATGGAAGTCCTGGAAACAGAATATATCAAATTTGCATGGGCCAAAGGTCTCCACCACAAACGCGTCTGGTTCATTCACGCCTTTAAGAATACGCTGCTTCCCGTAATCACCGTATTTGGTGTCCAGTTGGGAATTATGTTCGCCTTCACGATATTAACAGAAACGGTTTTTAATTGGCATGGAATGGGGTTTATGTTTCTGGAGGCTGTGGAACGCTCTGACACATCCCTTCTGGTCGCTTACCTGGTTGTTGTAGGGGTAATTTTTGTGGTAGTCAATACAGTGGTTGATATTATTTATGGGACCGTTAACCCCATGGTACGAATTGCAGGGACAAAATGAAGACCTGGAATCGATTTAAGAAATCATATCTGCTTTATAGTTTCAAACGTGATCCAATCGCTATCGTCAGTTTTATTGTCCTCTCAGTTCTGGTTGTCATCAGTCTTTTAGCACCAGTCGTAGCACCATATAATACCTATGATACATCAACGTTTGACATTATGGACGCTGAAACCCCTCCTTCATGGATGCAGGAGGGAAATAAGGATTTCATTTTAGGGACCGACATCCAGGGCAGATGTCTTTTGAGCACCATGATTTATGGCCTGAGGGTTTCTCTCATCATTGGATGTGGTGCGGTTTTGGTTCAAGCATTCATCGGAATCCTGATAGGCCTATTTTCCGGTTATTTCGGGGGAAAAATCGATTCTTTTTTAATGCGGATAACCGATATTCAATTTGCTTTTCCCTACTTGATCGTTGCGATTTTTGCAAGCTCCATTTTCAAGCTGGCCTTTGGTGTCGGGCGTTATGCAGAACTGGCTATACCGTTATTGATCATAATTATTGGAGTCTCTCATTGGCCAATATATGCCAGGACAGTGCGGGCTTCGGTTCTTGGGGAAAAGAATAAGGAGTACGTGGAGGCTGCCAGGGTAATTGGCCTAAGCCACTGGCCAATCATGTATCATCACATCTTACCCAATACGATGACGTCTGTCCTTGTGCTCTCCACCATTCAGGTGGCCGAGGCGATAATGAGTGAGGCGGCCCTCTCATTTTTGGGTTTAGGCATGCCCATTACCAAGCCCTCTCTTGGTTCCCTCATACGATCCGGTTTTGAATATATATTCAGCGGATCATGGTGGATCACCTTTTTTCCCGGAATTCTCCTGATTATTTTTATTTTGGTTATCCTCCTGCTTGGAGATTGGTTAAGGGATGTGTTGAATCCAAAATTATATAAAGGGTAGGTCATTTGATACTTAAAATTTGAAAATTGAAACTTAAAAAACAAGGATAATTTTTCTTAATAGAAAAACTTATTTGTTTGTTTAGTATCCAGTTTCGATTTTCGAGTTTCCAGTTTCTAATCCTGGTAAGGATTTATATGCGTCATTTACTGGAAGTTAAAGATCTGGAAGTTAAATTTGCCTTAAGGTTCGGTGATCTGACAGCCATCGACGGCGCCAGCTTTACACTTGATAAAAGGGAAAAACTCGGGCTGGTTGGTGAGAGCGGGGCCGGAAAATCGGTCACCGGTTTTGCAATAATTAATCTTTTAAGTAAGCCAGGATATATTTCAAGAGGCAAAATCTTATTTGAAGGCCAAGAATTAAATAAGTTTTCTGACGAGGAGATACGCAAGATTCGCGGGAACCGAATCAGTATGATTTTTCAAGACCCCATGATGACACTTAATCCGGTTCTTACCATATGTACCCAGATGGTCGAAACTGTGCTGGCACATAAAAACGTGAGCGAAGCGGATGCGCAAGATCTTGCCCTGGAAAAATTAAGAAAGGTCTATATTCCCTCACCAGAGAAAAGGTTATATCAATACCCCCACGAATGCTCCGGGGGGATGCGGCAGCGTATTGTTATTGCGATTGCTATGCTCACAAATCCCGCTTTGATAATTGCTGATGAACCCTCGACCGCCTTAGATGTGACCATCCAGGCAGG
>JAUWZC010000195.1 GCA_030615565.1 Desulfobacteraceae bacterium
CCCGAGGATCTCAAATATATTGCCATTGCTGAAAGTGCTCTGAGACCGCATGTATCCTCAAAAAGGGGAGCAATAGGGTTCTGGCAGTTTATGAGGCAAACTGGCATAAAATACGGCCTCACTATCAACGAGCACATTGATCAGAGACGAAACCTGCTTGCATCAACCCAAGCGGCAATTCGGTATTTTGAGGAGCTTTATCAAAAATTTGGATCATGGACCCTGGCAGCAGCTGCTTACAATATGGGTGACGAGGGTCTTATGGCTGAAATTCTGGAGCAGGAGACCGACAGTTACTACCTTCTGTATCTCCCCATAGAAACCCAGAGGTTTGTCTTTCGGGTTATTTCTGCAAAGCTGATTTTCTCTAACCAAGAAAAATACGGCTTTTTTCTCTCTGAGGAGCACTACTACCCACCTTTGGAATTCGACAGGATCCACCTGAACTGCTCGCAAGATATTCCAATACGTGTTATTGCCAGGGCTGCTAAAACCCATTTCAAGGTGATCAAGGATCTAAATCCCGAGATTCGAGGGCATTACCTCACAAAGGGAGGCCATCAAATTTTGATTCCTAAGGGCTCAGCAAAAGGGTTTCACAGCCGTTATCAAGATCTCCTTAAGGATTGGCTAGCATACAAGAAAGACTTTGTCTATATCGTCAAGAAGGGAGATAACCTCTCCTCCATTGCAGATAGGTTTGGTGTTCCTTTGGCTGCCCTCATCATTTGGAACAAACTTGATCTAAAGGCACACATCTATGCAGGTGATCGGCTGATTATTTATAGCAAAGAAGTGAAGAATGGAGGTACAGATTAAGTCTTGCCCGGGGAAGGTGAATACAACCTATAACCTTTCAAGGAAAACCTGATCACTAAATTTTTCTTTTAAGGCACTGGTTAATTTTTCATAATCCTCTTTTGATCCCATCTCCACAACCAGATCCTCCTCATCAAGTACCTTAAGGTATCCATGAGGTTTTATTATCTCAATTACTTGCTTTACATCCGTTGTAACCCAGCCTTTCATCCTAAGGACCAGCTCTTCTCCAGTGAATGCCCGTTCAATGGTCAGTTCAACATCCCTCTTCTTTGCCTTCCATCCCAGAACAGCCGGCTTAACAATAATAGGCGTCACTGGATCATACATGGCAGCACAGGTAAACCAAAGTTTCGCCCTGATCATATACTTACCTCTTATCTAAGTTTATCATACTCATAGCTTGTAGCACAAAAAACCCAACAGACTCAACAAACTATTTTAATCCTTGACAATACATAATCCCTTTTCATATTTTTAGCTTGTCAAAAATAACCCTTCATTAGTTTAAAGTCTCGTTTAAACACTTACGAAGGGTTACCTAAAACAAATTGGAGATCAACTTATGGAACTTGAAAAAGTTATAAATGAGCGCCACAGTACAAGGGCATTCCTGGACAAACCAGTCCCTCGGGAGACAATAGAAAAATTGCTCACCTTGTCTACTAAGGCCCCTTCAGCAATCAATCTTCAGCCCTGGGAGTTTACGGTTGTGATGGGAGAAGAACGCATACGGTTAAGCAAAGTCCTGGTAAAAAGCATGCGTGAAAGGAATATCTCTTGTGGCCCTGGTGCAGTAAGGCCCTTGCCAGAGTACTTCATGGATCGCCAGCGGAAACTAATGGATTGTATCCTGCCCCACTTAGAAAAAGGAATCCTCTTTCAGGATTTCATAAATGAGGGCTCCTGCAATTTTTATGGGGCCCCTGCAGCCATTATTGTCACCATTGACCAGGTTTTCTCAAATGCCAGATTGGTAGATCTTGGTATTGTTATAGGCTATATGGTGCTTACAGCCCATAACATGGGGTTAGGAACATGCCCAATCGGGCTCATAAGTGCCTTTGCTGATGAGATTAAGGAGATGTTAAATATAGCTGATGAAAAGGATGTTGTTATGGGTATAGGTGTTGGATATCCTGATCCTGATTCCCCGATTAATCAGGCAATCTCAGACCGGGCACCCATACATGAGGTGGCTCGATTTTATTAAGAAAGAACAAGTTTTATATTCCTCTTTAATTTTTCCAATCCTACCCTTTCAAATGCAGTCTTTCTAAAGATCTCTATAAAATCTATCTCAGTCATTGAAAGGATAGCATCTGTGGTGGGAATAGAAACAATTGGAAGATCACTTTTATTAAAAGGGCAAACCTCCTGACAGACATCACAGCCAAAAAAGGTATTTCCCATTTTTCCGGCTGCCTCTTTATCGATATTATCCTTTGACTCTATAGTTAGGTAGGAAAGGCATATAGAAACATCAATGTAAAACGGGGCTTTCAGGGCCCCTGTAGGGCACCTATCAATACATTTGGTGCATGAACCACATCTGTTTTCTGGCCCCTCAAAAGAAGGGATAGGAAATTGTGCTGTGGTCAAGATTTCAACTAAAAAACAGTATGAGCCATAACCTGGAACAATCAACATATTATTCTTGCCAATGAAACCAATTCCACTCATTACTGCAAAGCTCCTTTCAAGAATAGGGGCCGAATCAACACATACCCTGCTTTTGCTTTCAGGAAATATCTCTGTAATGAAGGTACATAGTTGCTTTCCTAATCTTCTCAATCGGAGATGATAATCTTGTTCTTGAGGTGTGCTATATCTTGAGGTAGTGTATCCATCAGGAGTAGATGGCTTACTTAATGGATATGGATATGCAATAGAGATTATGGTCTTTAATCCCTCAAGGAGTCTTGGAGGGTCTCTTCGAATATCTATGTTCCTTTTCAAGTAATTTATATTTCCTATTTCAATCTCTTTTAGCCAGCGGCAGAAAAAGTCAAAGTGGAGAGGGGTAGTTGGCTTAGAAAAGCCCACCGCAATAAAGCCAAGTTTTTTGGCCTTGTCTGTAAAAACTTGGTTCATATTTACAACTCAATATTGAAAAGCCTTAAGCACAATAAAGATTAAGTTGCTAATGTAACTCGAAACTCGTAACCCAATTTGTTACTTGTTATTGCCTACTGCATCCTGCATACTTGCTTAGCCTATCCCTTCAATGAAATCCTTTACCCAGGGTGGATTGTATATTATAACATAAGCAAGAAAAAATGCTGTCAGGGGCAGAAAGAAGATAACCAGGTCAAGTATAATGATACCAAATGCTAAAAGAAGTCTTTTCTGTGGGCTCATATATAAATATTTATCATAACCCGCATCTTTGATCAAATCAGGAGAAGAATTAGTTAGAATCTGTTAACCCTGTTAGAAGATTGTCGGCCATATGCGATTAGATTCTGCCCAAACTTATTGGTTTTTCAACAAGCCATAAATAGCAAGAATTTCTTTCTGACAGGGTAAATGAACTTGACTTATAAAAATTGCCTTTGATAAAGATTACACATGAATATTCTTGATTTCATCATCCTTGGATTAATAACCTTTTTTGTTATTAAGGGTATCTTCAGGGGTTTTTTCAGGGAAATATCTTCCCTTGCTGGCATCATTTTTGGAATCTGGATTGGCAATCACTATCATCCTCAGATGGCCAACCTTCTGAAGGCATACATCCCTTTAGAGAAATTCCTTCCTCTTATCAGTATTATCATTCTGTTCATCTCTGTGGTTATTCTCTTTAATTTGTTTGGAATTCTTTTGCACCACCTCTTTAAAAGACTATTTATTGGTTGGTTTGATAGAGGCCTTGGTATCGGTTTTGCCCTGATCAAAGGGATTATTATCTCCTATCTCCTGATTGTGCTCCTTACCTTTTTTATGCCCTCTAAGAGTCCCCTGATAGCTAAATCAACTGCAGCTCGCACGGTAATAGTTACATATCAATCTATGTCTAGACTCATATCACCAGATCTCTACAAGACCTGGAAGAAAAGAATTTATAAAGAGTCGAAAAAAGTGGGCAAGGTAATTTCTGAGGGAAAAGAGGCGGCTAAAAAAATCCCACAGGTCCTTCCGGATAAAAAAGAATAAACATTCACCGCAGAGACGCAGAGGTTTAGTTGTTTTTATTTTCCGCTGACCCCAGTTAAATAAACTCCGTATTTAACGGGGCAAGGAAAGCGGAAAGTAAAAGGACTAAGCCATCGGGGGATAGAAAATTTTGCGACATCAGACACTCATCACGATCAACTTGCCAGGGCAATAGGCACCAAAATCATTTGTCTCCGCGTACTCCGTGTCTCTGCGGTGAAAAAAAGGGAGTAATAGTGAAACAGGAAAGAGTTGATAGCGTAACAATTACCGATGTTAGCTTAAGGGAGTATGGCCAGAATGTTTTAGCAAGCCACCTACATATCTTTACCCCGGAAATCAGGGTTGAGATAGCCTTAAGACTTATAGATGCAGGTTTTACCAATATTGAAATACTTTCATGTATTCATCCAAAGGTATCCCCAGCAATGAATGAAGAGGCATTAAAAAA
>JAUWZC010000013.1 GCA_030615565.1 Desulfobacteraceae bacterium
CTACTCAGCAATTGACCCC
This sequence comes from Desulfobacteraceae bacterium, assembly GCA_030615565.1. Lineage (GTDB taxonomy): Bacteria > Desulfobacterota > DSM-4660 > Desulfatiglandales > B25-G16 > B33-G16. The sequence goes on from JAUWZC010000013.1 coordinate 20, forward strand.
GGCGCTTCGCTCCAGGGTTATATATGAAAGAAACTATATGTTGAGCATGGAAATGTCTTTTTTTACTATGCCCTCACAAAGACGAGCTGGCAGGCCGCTTCAAATCCCGCTAAGCGGGACAACTCGTCATTGTTTTACAGCGCCTTTGTCTGTGTGCGCGGGTTTGAAGCGGCACGCTGAGGCCCCCTATTAGAGGGCATGATGTAAAAAAAGACATCTCCATGCTCTTTTTCACATTTAGTTTCTTAGGAGATTATATTAAAATTTAGGTGTTTAATGAGCCTTTCTCCTGAGATCGTGTTAAAGGGCATGAAGTTAATTTAGATAGCAGCTTATTTAAACTAATCAAGAATGGAGTCGAACATGAAGAAGACTTTCTTATTATCTACTATTTTTTTTGTAATACTATTTACCCATAATGTAGTTTTAGGGGAAGATTTTAACAGGGTTGGTTTGATTGACCTTCAAAGATGTCTTAAGGAATCTAAGGAAGGGCAAAAGATCTCTCAGATTCTCAGGAAGAAAAAAGATGATCTCCAGATGCGACTTAATAAAAGTCAGAAAGGACTTTTGGAATTAAGGAAGGAATTAGATAAACAGGCTATGATGTTGAGTATGGATGCCCAGGAAGATAAAAAGAGAGCTATTGAAAGGAAGACCAGAGAGCTAGAATATCTTTACAAGGATTTAAATGAAGAGATGGTGAGGGCACAGGAGAAAGAAAAAAAGAGGATCTTTAAAGAATTAGGAAAGATTATTGAAAAGATAGGCTCTGAAGGAAACTACGCCTTGATAATGGAAAAGCGGGCAGGGGGTGTTCTGTATCGTTCTAAGTCAATCGATATTACTGACCAGGTTATCAAGGAATACGATCAGGTGAAAGAAGCAAATAAATAATAATAGGACGAGTGGTTAAAGAGAGACTTGTAAGTTTTTATTTATAATACTGGCCCAGACCCGCCTGCCGGATGTCGGGCAGGGATGGCGGGCAGGCTTCAGCTCACTTTAGGCATTGTTAAACATTGGAAATAACCCTCAGACACATAGCTGAATCAATAGGTGGCACTGTAGTAGGTGATGATCAGGTTTTAATAAAAGGGATTAATTCCCTTGTTTCGGCCGAACAAGGAGAGATATCCTTTTTATCAGATTCACGATTAAAGGATCAGATTAGGATAACAAAGGCATCTGCCGTGATTGTTAAGGGGCTTATCAGTCTTTATCAAGGACCACAATTGATAGTTGCTGATCCTTTTCTTGCCTACGCCAGGATTGCAACCATATTTGCTCCTCCGATTCCTCGTTTTCCGGGAATAAGCGAGAAGGCCATTATTGGAGAAGGAACTTATATAGGAAAAGATGTATCTATCTATCCGTTTGTTTATGTTGGCCGGGAGTCAGCAATAGGTAATGAAGTCACTCTTTTTCCAGGTGTTTATATTGGTGACAAGGTCACAGTAGGAAAGGGAAGTGTTATCTATCCAAATGTAGCAATAATGTCCGATTGTATAATAGGAAAAGATGTAATTATTCATGCAGGGACTGCCATAGGAAGTGACGGTTTTGGTTTTGCCAGGGATGGTGATGTAAGTGTCAAGATTCCCCAAACAGGTATTGTTCAAATAGAAGATGAGGTTGAAATCGGGGCAAATAATACTATTGACAGGGCTACCTTTGGTAAGACAAAGATAGGGAAAGGTGTAAAGACCGATAATCTTATTCAGATTGGACATAATGTAGTTATTGGTGAAAATACCATTATTGTTTCCCAGGCGGGCATTGCAGGAAGCACTAAGATAGGAAAAAGTGTTGTTATAGGGCCACAGGTTGGCATTATTGATCACCTTGTGATAGGTGATCGCGTTATGATAGCTGGAAAATCTGGTGTGGTCAAATCCATTCCACCAGGAGAGGTTGTCTCAGGAATCCCAACAATGCCTCATCGCCTCTGGTTAAGAACGAGAGGACATATCAGGAGACTCCCCGAGTATTTTGAAAGGTTGAAGGAGTTAGAAGACAGGGTCAAGAAATTGGACGAACAAATAAAAAAGGAGCAGATAGGGTAATGGATTTGCCACTTACTTACAAGGACATCATAAAGATACTCCCACACCGTCATCCATTTCTATTTGTGGATATGATTACAGAACTCGAGCTGGGTGAGAGGGTAGTTGGGATCAAGAATGTAACTATAAATGAGCCTTTCTTCATGGGTCATTTTCCAGGAAAGCCCATTATGCCTGGTGTTTTGGTGATAGAGGCCATGGCTCAAGTTGGTGGAATCCTTGCCAAATTATCGCAACCAGAAAGTATGAAAAAAAAGGGGGATAATGCCATATACTTTGTTGCTATGGATAAGGTAAGATTTCGGAAACCGATTTTCCCCGGCGACCAGATCCATTTTGAACTGACTGCTATGAGAAAAGGTAGCAGAATATGGAAGATGAAAGGCAAGGCAATGGTAAATAAGAAGGTAGCAGCAGAAGCCGAGTTAGTAGCTGCAATAAAGTAAAAAAATGGGAATAGATATTCATCCATCTGCAGCAGTATCCCCAAAGGCAAAAATAGCTGATGGCGTTATAATCGGGCCGTTTTCAATCATAGGCGAAAAGGTGACAGTTGGCAGGGATACTGTTATTGGTTCGCATATAGTTATAGATGGAAATACAGTAATAGGGGAAAAAAACAGGATTTACCCTTTTGTCTCCATTGGTTTACCTCCCCAGGATATCGGTTATCAGGGTGAGGATACAAAGGTTATTATTGGGGATGAGAATATAATCAGGGAGTTTGTAACAATTAATAGGGCCACAACCAAGCAGGATAGAGTCACAAAAGTTGGGAACAAGAATTACCTTATGGCCTATGCCCATATAGCCCATGACTGTACTTTGGGTAATTCCATTATTATGTCAAATGCTGCAACTCTTGGTGGTCATATAGAGATAGGTGACCACGCCATCATTGGGGGGCTGGTAGCCATACATCAATTTGTCAGGATAGGAGCCTACGCATTTATTGGGGGGAAATCAGCCACGGTCAAAGATATCCCTCCTTATATGATAGCATCTGGCGACAGGGCCAAATTGTACGGATTAAATCAGATAGGTCTTAAAAGGGAAGGATTTTCTCAAGAAGAAATCAATAACCTAAAAAAGGCCTATAAGATTATATGGCGCGATCATCATCTGTTGAATGAAGCAATGGAAAGGGTCAGGACAGAGATACCCCCTTTTAAGGAATTACAAATATTGCTTGATTTTTTGGTCAACTCAAAAAGAGGGGTTGTTAGATAGGTAAGGGACGATTGAAAATGGATAAGATAGGCCTTATAGCCGGAAGTGGGAAGTTTCCTCTTTTGATAGCCGAATCAGCCAAGAGAAGGGGTTTGAAGGTAATTGCTGTAGCACATAAGGGAGAGACTATGCCGGAGTTGGCTGAGAAAGTTGATGAAATTACATGGATAGGTCTTGGTCAATTTGATCATTTACTCAGTGCCCTCAAATCGAGGGGGATAAGTCATGTTTTGATGGCAGGCGCAATTACCAAGGCAAACATGTTTGCCAATGTAAGACCGGATCTAAAAGGGCTGCAAGTCATTGGAAAATTATTAATTTTCCACGATGATGACATCTTAAGAGCTGTTGCCAGGGAGCTTGAAAAAGAAGGGATAAACGTTGTAAGTTCTACCGCTTATCTCCCGGAACTTCTGGCGCCATCTGGTTGTCTTACCAAAAGAAAGCCGAGCAAAGAGGAGATGGAAGATATAGAATTTGGCTGGATGGTAGCTAAAGAATTGGGTCGCCTAGATATAGGGCATTGTGTTGTAGTCAAAAGAAAGACAGTCTTGGCAGTAGAGGCTATAGAGGGGACTGATAAGGCGATATTAAGGGGAGGGGAATTAGCCACAGAAGGTGGTGTGGTTATTAAGGTTTGTAAACCCAATCAGGATCTTAGGTTTGATTTACCTGCTGTCGGCATTAACACAGTTAAGGTTATGTCAAAGGCTAATGCATCTGTTCTGGCAATTGAAGCAGGCAAAACCCTCATTTTTGATAAAGAGGAAATGATAAGGCTAGCAAATAGTAAGGATATTTCCATTGTCTCAAGGTAAGTTCTTGATAAATTAAGGTATAATGCTCGTATAGTAACAATAACCTATAGGCTTAAACCCTAAACCCTAAATAATAAACAAACACTCATGCCCATGCTGGGCACCACGAAGCATAAAAATTAATTCTATTTTCGGACCAAATCCAAATATCAAAATCCAAATTACCAAAACATCTTTGACAAAAAATTATCTAAGGAGTTTTGAATTTCAAATATTTGAATTTTGTGATTGTTTAGGATTTTCAACTTTTTGTTAAGTGTTTTGTACTGATATAGGTAAACTTTTAAAAAGTAGCAGCTCAAGATAATCATGAAAAGATTACGATTAGGTGTTGTCGGGGTGGGCTACCTGGGTGAGTTTCATGCCCAGAAATATGCCTCTATGGAAGACATAGACCTCGTTGGACTTGCCGATAAAAATCTTGAAAGGGCACAAGAGATGGCACGTAAGTATAATACAAAGGCTTACAATAGCCATACTGAGCTTCTTTCCCGTGTAGATGGCCTTAGTTTGGCAGTTCCAACAGTATCACATTTTGAAATTGGACATGATATTTTGGATCATGGCGTACATCTGTTAATTGAAAAGCCTATCACCCTTAAAGTGGGTGATGCTGATAGGCTGATAGAAGGAGCAAAAAAAAATAATACCATTTTGCAGATAGGACATATAGAACGCTTTAATCCTGCTGTGATCAAGATGGAATCACTGCTTTCTAAGCCTCTTTTTATTGATTCTCATCGGCTTGCATTTTTTACAAACAGAGGCACCGATGTAGATGTGATTTTGGATCTTATGATTCATGATCTGGATATTATCATGCACATAGTGGATTCGGAGATTAAAGAAATAAATGCCGTTGGGATGCCGGCTGTGAGTGATAAGATAGATATTGCTAACGTTAGGATAATCTTTTCTAATGGTACAGTAGCAAATTTAACAGCAAGCCGTGTTTCAAATGAATCTCTTAGAATGATTAGGGTCTTCCAGCCTGATAACTGCATATCAATTGATTATGGCAAAAGAAAGATCAGTGTAACCCAGTTTAAAGGGAATGAGAAAAATCTTACTGACCTTCCCTGTTTAGTTCATAGAGAGGATGAATTTCCTGATAGTGATCCCTTGGCCGATCAGATTAGATCCTTTGTTGAGACTATAAAAACGAGGGCAGAGCCCAAAGTCACTGGAGTTGATGGGAAAAAGGCCCTTGCTCTTGCCCTTTCCATCATTGACCAGATAAAAAGAAATAGGGGTAATGTCAGCAGTTAGTCGATTGAGCCATAACAAAAGTGTAATGATTGTGGCAGGAGAGGCCTCAGGGGATATTTATGGGGCGCATTTGGTCGTGGCGATAAAGGAGCTAGACCCTTGTATAGAATTTTTTGGTCTTGGTGGTCCCGAAATGGAGAGGGTTGGTGTCAGGATCATGTATCAATTATCAGCTATGGCTGTAGTAGGGATAACCGAAATCATACCAAAAATCAGATACATTTTTCGGGCCTTACGGGAATTAAAGCTAGTATTAAAAGTTACACCCCCAGACCTCTTGATACTTATTGACTATCCAGGCTTTAATCTGAATTTAGCCAAAAAAGCCCACTCACTTGGTATCCCTGTGTTTTACTATATTCCACCCCAGGTATGGGCATGGTGGGAAAGGAGGGTTAGAAAGATAGCTAAAATGGTAGACCGGGTGGCGGTAATTCTACCCTTTGAAAAAGAATTTTACCGGAAGCACGGACTAAAAGTAGAATATGTGGGCCATCCACTTCTGGATATATATTTACCTAAAAGTGGTGAGGAAAAGATTAAGGAAAGTTTAGATATTAATCATAAAAGGATTCCGATACTCGGACTTTTTCCTGGAAGCAGGGATGAGGAGATTGTGAGAATGCTGCCAGCAATGATCGGTGCAGCCGAGATAATTTGCCGCGATTATCCTAGCCTGTATTGTATTTTACCTTTGGCATCTACAGTGAGAGAAGATGTGGCCATGCCCTTAATAGAAAATGCCAAAATAGATATTAAAATTGGAAGACTCGACACAAAGGAAATATTAAAGATAGCGGATCTAGCTTTAATTGCCTCAGGGACAGCTACCTTAGAGGCAGCAATAATGGAAACCCCTATGGTAATAGTCTATAAGGTATCCTATTTAAGTTATATTCTCGGTCGATTCCTTGTAAAGGTGTCTAACATCGGCCTGGTAAATTTAGTTGCTGGCAAAGCTATAGTTCCAGAATTGATTCAAGGTAAGGCAACAGCCTTTCGTTTAGCAGAAGAAGCCTTAGCCATCCTAAAAAATGAAACCTTAAAAAAAGATATGAAAAAAGGGTTAAAATTGGTGCATGAGCAACTCGGTCAAGGTGGCGCTGCCAAAAAAGCAGCCCATATTGCAGGGGAGATGATGGGGCTGTATTAATGGGTAAGCAGTATGCAGTAAGCAGTAAGCAAAAAAAAACAATTAGCAATGAGCAATGATAAATTAGCAATTAAGAATGAGCAACGAGCAATGAGAATATGGCAGATACAGTACTTATAGTAGATGATGAGCCAAGCATAATTCAATCCTTACACGGTATTCTTACTGATGAAGGGTTTGAGGTTATGACTGCCGATGGAGGTTTGAAGGCCCTGGATATAATAAAAGAGACCATTCCGGATATTATATTGCTGGATATCTGGATGCCGGATATCGACGGCATAGAAACGCTGGAGAGGATTAGAGAATTGTATCCAAGTGTTCAGGTCATTATGATCTCAGGTCATGGCACTATCGAAACTGCGGTTAGGGCTACAAAATTGGGCGCGTATGACTTTATTGAAAAACCTCTTTCGCTGGAGAAGGTTCTTTTATCAGTAAATAATGCCTTGAAATACAATAGGATGGAGACAGAGCTTGATCTTTTCAAGGAGAGAGAAAGACAAAGGTATCAGATTACAGGACATGGCCGGGCTATTACTGAGTTAAAAGAGCAGATAAAGATAGTTTCACCAACTGATGCATGGGTGCTTATTGTTGGAGAAAATGGGACTGGTAAGGAATTAGTAGCCCATACAATCCACAGATTAAGCAAAAGGAAAGACAAACCTTTAATCGAGGTTAATTGTGCTGCTATACCAGAAGATTTAATCGAGTCGGAACTTTTTGGACACGAAAAAGGCTCATTCACCGGGGCTACCGCTATGAAAAGCGGGAAATTTGATCAGGCTAATAACGGAATGTTATTTTTAGACGAAATTGGTGACATGAGCCTAAAGGCTCAGTCAAAGGTTCTACGTATTTTACAAGAGCAGAGATTTGAGCGCGTAGGTGGAAGTAGAACTATTAAGGTGGATGTCCGGGTTATCGCTGCAACCAACAAAAATCTGGAAGAAGAGATTGCTAAGGGAACATTCAGGGAAGACCTCTACTTTCGCCTAAACGTTATACCTATCAGGGTTCCTCCATTAAGGGAGCGAGTTGATGATATCAATGAACTCATGAATGAATTTTTGGATGAGTTTTCTCTTGATACAAAAAAGGAACGCAAATTTCTAAGTCCTGATGCCCTGGAATTGCTAAAGAGGTATAGCTGGCCAGGCAATATCAGGGAGCTTAAAAATTTGGTAGAGAGGATGGCTATTATGTATCCTGGTAAGGTAATTCATGCAAAAGATATACCTCCTCCCTTTAATACATCCAGAATTGCGGAGAGTAAGCTGGAATCCTTTTTTTCTTTTGATAGCCTTAAAGAGGCTAGAGAGATTTTTGAAAAAAACTTTATCGAAAGCAAATTAAAAGAGTTTGGAGGAAATATTTCTAAAACTGCCGAAGCTATAGGAGTGGAGAGAAGCAATCTCCATAAAAAAATAAAGACCTATGGGCTCTGAAAGTTAAAAGTTAGAATGATTTTGCTCCTTAACTTTAGGCACTTCCTACTATTTCTATTTCATTTATCCTTTCCCAGAGTTCTTGTCTTCCTTGGCCTGTTTTGCGGAAAAGGTGATAGGTTAACCAAAGCTTTCCGTTAGACAACACATTTCTTATGATTGGTGATGCGATTGGCAGGAAAAATTGCTGCATATCAATCACAAGCAAAGCGCATTTGCCGGGTTTTGGCCATGCTGGACGGATATTGTATTTATCTATTTTTTGAAGGTAGTCTGAGGCCATTTGTTTTACCTGACAAATCTTTTTTCATCATCCGTTATGTCCAGGCCCAGAGTTCCGCCTGGGTTCATTATGTTATTGGGGTCGAAGTGATTCTTAAGCGAACGTAAAACATCCATCTGGACCTTTCCCAGATGATTTTCCATCCATGGTGCAAACATCCTGCCTACGCCATGGTGATGGCTTAATGATCCTCCATGTTTTACGATCTGTTCTATAATCCCTTCCTGGAATTCTTTATATTCTTTGATATCATCCATCTTTGCGATAAATATGAAATAAAGATTCGTCCCCTGGGGATAAAAATGGGACCCATGGGTCATACATATCGTATTTGAACGCCCTTTTATAAAAGACCTCACTCCCTGATGCAGATTATGAAGATTATCCCATGTTACGGCTGATTCCAGGGTGTCTATCATGATACCGAAGTCATTAAAATCCTCTCTCATATAAGGATCTGTGTACCTTACATGCTCCCATTTTTTTGCTGGGTATCCGGTAATATACATTGCGCCGCGGCTTGAACAGATTTTTTTTACTTTTTTCTTTACGCTTTTCGCAAAAGCTTTTTCACCTTCACTATGACCGATAAAAAGACAGCGCTTCATCGGTTTATACCCGCGATAATTCATAATTCTGTCAATGACTGTCCCTTCTATACCGTAAAGCTTAAGTGCAACATCAGTCTCTTCGGGATCAGAAATTCTAAACACTGAGGGCATACCGAACTCCCCCTGAGATATTTCCCGTGCAGCATCAACAGTATCCTCCCATGATGGAAATATAAATGCAAACCTTTGGCGGTTTTCAGGCATGTATCTGAATATTTTACAGGTCACACTTACAAGGATACCATATGATCCCTCGCTCCCTTTCATAATATCGTTAACTTTAGGTCCCGTAGCGGTTCCGGGGTAATCGAGGGTTTTGAAAGTTCCTGCCGGTGTTACATATTCCTGGCTTAGTACGATATCATACATATCCCCGTAATAGGAAGACTCTTGCCCTGAACCGAGCGTTACGATCCAGCCTCCAACGGAAGAGTATTCAAACGACTGGGGAAAATGACCGCCGGTATATCTTCTTCTAGCATTAAACAGACCCGGCGCTTTATTGAGCGTCTTTTCATAATCCGGTCCCAACATGCCTGGTTCAACGGTGATCGTCTGGTTTGTTTCATTAAACTCCAGAACCCGGTTCATATGTGTATTCATCACAAGAGTGACACCGCCTTTAACTGCCTTGAATCCAAAATTCACACAGGAGCCACCACCATAGACATAAATCGGGATCTGCTGCTTGTTACAGTATTTCACAATCTTTTGCACATCCTCCTTACTGCGGGGATGCATTACAAGATCCGGTACATCTTTGCAGATGCCGTTTCTGAGATCCATCACCTCCTGTGCTGTTTTTCCGTTTGCATATTTTACCCTGGAATAATCATCAAATGATACATTCTCTTTTCCGACAAAATCAAAAAGTCTGTTGATCTGGTCCCCAGAAAGCTTAACCGGCTGGTTTAAAAAGACCTGCTTGTTTCCCTCTTTCTTCCTTTCGTAAAAATCCGAATCGGTCATTTGAAATCTTTCTTTCATCATTTCATAGAGCCTGCGATTCGGATGCTTGAATCCGTCCGGATCTCCCCATTTGAATATGGATCTGTATGTTCCCGGCTTTGGAGGTGCATTTATCCAGTCCGGATAAAAATTTTTACTATTACGCATTTTTTTCTCCCTTCTAAGAAACAAAATGTGGAAAAAATCATGGAGATGTCTTTTTTTGTTATGCCCCTGGCCCAGACCTGGCTTGCAAGACATGAGTTTGTATAGCTAAGCATAAATAAAATAGCGATTATACGATATTCCAGAAACTTCGCGCCTCCCGATCCCGTCCTGGTCTCGGGACGGGGAGGGCGGGCCTCATAAATGCACAGGAATGGCCCCCGATAATCGGGATTTAATAGGGGGAGCTTATAATAGTATTGTCAAGTTGCCCGTCGGCCTCGAGTCGTTCGACCTGGAGGCCATTCGGCTCCGAGCCTTTCGGCCCCGGGCCTTTCGGCCCCGAGCCTTTCGGCCCCGAGCTCAAGGCCGAGGGGCTCAAGGCCGAGGGGCTCAAGGCCGAGGGGCTCTCGACAGGCTCAGGGCCGAGAGGCAGCGTCGGAGTCAGATGCTGTTTATTAACGGTTTGAGCATTATAAGTAGAAATTGAAATTCTATTAAAAAGTCTCTGTATTGCCAAGCCGAATCTGCAGATATGATGTTGATTTTTTATTAAATTATTAAAATTGATTGATAATTTCTAATTTAAGTGGTATGACCTCTTACCAGCTATAAAAGAAAAAATAAAGGAAAAAAATGGAAACAAAAACAAACTCGCTCCTTCGCCCAACACAATATGTAGAACATAAAATATTAACGTCTATACTGGATGGAACATACCCTCCCGGAGCGGTTTTACCGAATGAGAGAAACCTTGCCGTGCAAATCGGTGTAACTAGGCCGACTTTGCGTGAAACCCTGCAGCGCCTTTCCAGTGAAGGGTGGATTGCGATACGGCACGGAAAACAGACCGTCATCAACGATTACTGGAAAAATGGCGGCCTGAGAATGCTCAGTACCATGGCAAAGTATGGCGAGTTTTTGCCGGACGGATTGATCACCCATCTTCTTGAAGTAAGGTGCACCCTGCTTCCGATTATTGCACGGCTGTCTGTTGAGAAATCACCTAAGGCAGTTTTTAATTTTTTAGCCCTGGCTGATGATCTTGATGATAAAGCAAATATTTTTGCAACGTATGACTGGAAATTGCAGCTTCTTATGGCCAGACACTCCCGCAATCCGATATATACTATGATTTTAAATGACTTTACATCTGTCTTTGAGGCCATGGCATTTCATTATTTCAGCCTACAAAAAGCCAGGAAGACATCCAGAAAATATTACATTGATCTTTCAGATGCAATTCAACAAGGCGGCACAGGTGTTGAGCAAATAGTTCGGAAAACCATGGAAAAGAGCATTGAAATCTGGAACGAAGTTAAAACTTTAAAGAAAAAACATGAAACTCGAAGAACTAAAAAGTGACTGGGGCCTGATCATCATCGGCGGGGGGATCACCGGTGCAGGCATCTTCAGGGAAGCGGTCAGGATGGGCCTGGATGTACTTCTTCTGGAAAAGCAGGATTTTGCGTGGGGAACTTCCAGCCGCTCTTCCAAATTAATCCATGGCGGTCTACGCTATCTTAAAGAAAAACGGTTTTTACTAACCAGGGCTTCCGTCAATGAACGTGAGTATTTACTCAAACATGCGCCTGGGCTGGTGGAATCCCTCGGCTTTTTAATGCCCGTTTATGACAAACAGCGGCCGGGAAAAAAAATGCTAAGTATAGGTCTTTCACTATATGACATGATTGCCCTTGAAAAGCAGCATAGGTTTTATGAAGCAGCCGAGTTCTCCTCTCTGATCCCGCAGATTAAACAGGAAGCGCTTTTAGGGGGATTTCTTTTTTTTGATGCACAGGTTGATGACGCCCGTCTGGTTTTGCGCCTGATAAATGAAGCTGTGGCGTCTGGCGGCATTGCTATGAATTACATAACTGCAGATAAAATAAACCGAAATGCCTGTGGAGAGGTTATTGGCATCACAGTAAAGGATACGGAAACACATGAGGTAAAGAATCTGTCAACACCAACAGTCATTAACGCCACCGGATCCTGGGCTGAAGAGCTACATCCGTCACCCAAACCGAAACTTCATCTGCGACCTTTGTGGGGCAGTCATCTTATATTCCCGAGCCGGGTTTTACCACTTTCTCATGCTGTCAGCTTTGTCCATCCCTGGGATAACAGACCTGTCTTTGTTATTCCCTGGGAAGGATCGCTGCTTTTAGGTACAACCGATGTTGATCATAAGAAAGATCTTTCAAAAGAGCCTGCCATTAGCGAAGAAGAAATTTCCTACCTGATGGAAGGTTTTAAAACTATGTTCCCGTCAGTCGATATTTCCTTAAAGGATTGCCTTTCAACATTTGCTGGCATCCGTCCGATACTCAGCAAGGGTAAGCTTTCACCATCTGAAGAATCCCGTGAACATATTGTCTGGACAGATAAGGGTCTTGTCACAATAACCGGGGGAAAGCTTACAACCTTCCGGCGGTCAGCACTAGATGCCTTAAAGGCCGTCAAACCTTTTTTAACACCTGGCAAAATCAAAGGGCCGCGAGCTCCTGTTTTTTTTAAGGTACCCGGCCATCCTGAAAAGGATTACGGCCTGCCCGTCAGCGTATGGCATCGCCTTTATGGACGATACGGAGAAAGGGCAAATGATCTGGTTTCTATGGCTGCTCCCGAAGATCTTTCATATATTCCTGGTACACATACGCTCTGGGCGGAATTGCCCTTTGCGGCAAAGCATGAACAAGTAGGGCACCTAAGTGATCTGCTTTTAAGACGAGTACGCATAGGTTTGTTGACACCACAGGGAGGAAAGGCATATCTTAATCGAATCCATAAAATTTGCAAAGATGCATTGCCATGGGATAAGAAACGCTGGAGGAAAGAAATAAAAAGTTATCTTAAGCACTGGGACTGTTATTATTCACTGCCGCAAAAATACGCTGCAGAACCTGCTTGGTCTAAACCTTTCTCTTTCAGAAAATTCAGGGAAAATTTAAAGGACTTTTTTCAAAAAATTATATACGGGAAATAACAGATCGAACCGAAAACAGACATCATATACTCTGCAATATTAGAAAGTTTTTTTTCAAGAGATGAATTATGACCACCAAAGATCTACTGTTGGCCATTGACAACGGGACCCAAAGCATTAAGGCCCTGATCTTCGATCTTGAAGGCCGGATTGTGGCGAAGGAGATCATTTCCTTTACGCCCTATTATTCTGATCATCCCGGGTGGGCGGAACAGGACCCGGAGGTATTCTGGCAGACTCTTTGCCATGCCTGTCAAGGACTGTGGCAACAGGAGAAAGGTTATAAAGAGCGGATAGCCGGAGTTGCACTTACAACACAAAGAGGTACTGTAATCAATGTTGACAGGGACGGGATACCCCTTCGTCCTGCTATAGTCTGGCTGGATCAGCGTAAAACTCACGGACTTCGTCCCCTTGGAGGGCTCTGGGGCTTACTCTTCAAACTTATTCGCCTGCGTGAGACGATTGCCTATTTCCAGGCAGAGGCCGAAGCCAATTGGATACACACGTATCAGCCTGACCTTTGGCGAAACACGTATAAATACTTGCTCCTTTCAGGTTATCTTACATACAGACTGACCGGGGAATTCGTAGATTCTATCGGATGCCAGGTCGGCTATATCCCTTTTGACTACAAAAAACTTCGATGGGCTTCAAACCGGGACTGGAAATGGGGAGTACTGCCCGTTGATCGCAGTATGCTGCCTAAAGTGATACCACCCGGCCAGGTACTTGGAAATATCACCCAAAGGGCTGCTGCAGAGACAGGTCTTCCGGCCGGGCTGCCAATGATCGCAGCTGCGGCTGACAAGGCATGTGAAGTGATAGGTTCCGGAAGTCTTGATCCTTCCATCGGTTGTCTGAGCTATGGTACAACAGCCACAATTAATGTTACCAGTAAAAAATATATTGAAGCAATACCGCTGCTCCCTCCATATCCATCTGCCGTACCAAAATATCACACCATCGAAGTGCAGATTTATCGCGGATACTGGATGGTAAGCTGGTTTAAAGAGGAATTCGGGCATCTGGAACAGCGTGAGGCTGCCAGGCAGGGCCTGAAAGCCGAGGACCTGTTTGAAAAACTCGTGGAGAATATTCCTCCGGGTTCCATGGGTCTTATGCTCCAGCCTTTCTGGTCACCGGGGCTAAAACTGCCGGGTCCTGAAGCCAAAGGCGCCATAATCGGCTTTGGTGACGTTCACACCAGAGCGCATCTTTATCGGTCGATCCTAGAGGGTTTGGCCTATGCGCTCAGGGAAGGAAAAGAACGTATAGAAAAACGAACCAGCATTCCTGTAACAAATCTGAGGGTATCGGGCGGAGGGAGTCAAAGTAAAAGCGCTATGCAGCTTACGGCAGATATCTTCGGTATGCCGACAGCCAGACCCCATCTTTATGAAACTTCCGGTCTCGGAGCTTCCATAGATGCAGCTGTCGGGCTTGGCCTGCACAGTGATTTCAAATCTGCAGTTAAAGCCATGACCCGTGTTGGGGAAGTTTTTGAGCCTAATATGAAAACCCATAATCTCTACAGTGAACTATATTATGATGTGTATAAAAAGATGTACAAACGCCTAAAACCATTCTATGAACGTATCCGCGAAATCACCGGTTACCCTAAATGAAAGTTTACAAGAACCGGATAGTATGCAATATTCCGAAAAGCTTAAAGGTGTGTGAAAAGCTTAAAGGTTGATGAATTTAAAAAATGTTTGTATTAATTTAGCCTGTTGAAAACCGGATTATCTAAAAAGACCCACTCAACTACTCAACCAATTTCACTATTTCATTTATCCTTTTCCAGAGCGCTTGTCTTCCCTGGCCAGTTTTGGCGGAAAAGGTAATAGGTTGATCAAAGCTTTCCTTTAGGAGTTGGTTTGAAATCAGATCAATCTGCCTATTTACCCCACTTTTTGATAATTTATCTACCTTTGTAAGCACAATAATTGACTTTATCTGGAATGCCTTTAGCCAGTTCAAGAGATCCAGGTCCCCTTGCCCTGGCTTCCTTCTTATATCCATAATCACCACAACCGCTTTTAGGTTGATCCTTTTTTTCAGATAGGTCTCAACAAGTTTTTTCCAATCCCGCCTAACATTTAATGGAACCCCTGCATATCCATAACCAGGAAGGTCTGTTAAATACAAAGCTTTTCCAACGGAAAAGAAATTGATAGACCTTGTCCTGCCTGGCGTCGAACTTGTCCGGGCCAGTTTTCGGGAATTTACCAGTCTATTTATAAGGGAGGATTTTCCTACATTAGATCTGCCTGCAAAGGCAATTTCAGGCCTATCTGCAGGAGGAAATTGTTCAGGCAGGGTAGCACTCTTGAAAAAGGAGACTTCCATTTACCTATTTTTTAAAAATTGCTCTATCCTTCGGAGCCCTTCGGTGATATTCTCGAGGGAGTTTGCATAGGAAAATCTGAGGTATCCTTCAGCATTGCTTCCAAAATCGATCCCTGGTGCAACACCCACCCCTGCTTTCTCTAAAACCTCAAAGGCCAACTCGTAGGAGTTATTGGATATATGTTTAGCATTGGCCAAGATATAAAATGCTCCAACAGGATCGACACTGATTCCAAAACCGAGTTCTCTGAGCCTTTTGACTATATAATGCCTTCTCTGGTCGAATATGGTTCTCATCCTTTCAACATCTCCCTTTGCTTCACTTAGAGCTGCGAGACCTGCCCATTGCGAGACACTGCTAGCTGAGATAAAAAAGTTTTGCTGCATCTTTTGCATAGGCCTGACAAAGTCCTTTGGTAAAATCACGTATCCGAGCCTCCAACCTGTCATGGCATATAGTTTGGAAAAGCCATTTAAAACAAATGCCTTATCTGTATACTCTAAGATCGTGTGCTCTTTACCTTCATATACCAGGCCATGATATATCTCATCAGAGACGATATACGTTCCAAGATCAGCTATATTTTTCATTCTATCAGCTGAAAGGAGATTTCCAGCAGGATTTGACGGAGAGTTTATAAGGATTCCCTTGGTTTGAGGTGATATCTTCTGGGCAACCTCTTCTGGACGAAATTGAAATCCATCATCCTCTTTAGTATTTACAAATACGCAATTTCCACCAACATATTTGATAATATTAGGATAGCAAGGATAATAAGGATTTGAGACAATAATTTTATCTCCCGGCTCTAAGAGAGCCGAAAAGATCAATAACATCGCCGGCGATGTACCAGAGGTTACAATCACCTGCTCAGGGTTTACATTAACAGCATATTTGTCTATATAGTGCTGACAGATGGCATCTCTCAACTCAGGTATTCCTAAACTGTGAGTATAGTGGGTTTTCCCTTTCCTGATGGCCTTAATCCCGGCTTCCTTAATACATTGTGGTGTATCAAAATCTGGCTCACCTATCTCAAGGTGAATGATGTCTTGACCCTGCCTTTCAAGGGCACTTGCCCTCTCCAAGACATCCATTACAATGAAGGAGCGGAAATCTATGGCCCTGGATGCAATTTTCATAATATTATTTTATCTTTCCTAACAGATTTTTTGCCTCAGGAGTAAAAGTATTGGTTTTATCTAACCTTATGGTTTCTTCAAATTTTTCAATAGCAAGAGATGGTTTTTTAAGTTTTATGTAAAGTTTGCCAAGATAGAAATAGGATACAGGAGTTTCAGGTGCATATCGTATCGATTCTTCATAGGCACCTACAGCCTTATCCAACTCATTCATAGCTTCATAGGTAATCCCAAGATTATGATAGGCCTTGCTGAAAGACGGTTGATATTTAGTAGCCTTTAGATAGCTTTCCACTGCCTTTTTATACTCACCTTTTTTATATAATGCATAACCTAGGTTACTATGGGCAAAATGGGGTGTAGGATAAAGGGTATTTTCAAGGGCCTTTTCAAAGCATTTTATAGAAAGATCCCACTTAGAAAGAATTAAATATGTATAGCCAAGGTCATTATAAGCCTCGGAGAAATTTGGTCTTAGCTCGATCGCCTTTTTAAAATGTGTAATAGCCTTACTGTGCAAATCCATAAACCTGTAAGCAATGGCCAGGTCATTTTGTATTTCTGCATTTTCAGGGTCAAGTTCCTCTGCCTTTAGGAGTTCATTAAGGCCAGCTGTAAAGTTTCCCTGCCCTAAAAAGGATTTTGCCAGATCTTGCTTTGCCTGGGATTGCCTCTTTTTAAGGGCTTTATCCTCGGCACAACCAGTCATGATAATAGCAAGAGAAATAAAAATTAGTATAATGCCTGTTTTTTTAAATGTAATCCACATAGTCAAATCACCTTATTTAAAGGATATTCAATTATACCTTCTGCTCCCTCTCTTATTAATTGAGGAATAAGTTCCCTGACCTTTTCCTTATGAATCATTACCTCGACTGATACCCAATTGGATTGAAAGAGATTGGCCATGGTTGGAGAGGTAATACTGGGGAGTAAGGAGATAATACCATCTAACCGTTCTTTTGGTACATTCATCTTTAAGCCTACCATATTTTCAGCCTTTAAGGCCCCTTTGAGGAGTAATGCAATAGTCTGAATTTTAGTTCTCTTCCATGGGTCTTCCCAGGCTTGCTTGTTTGCAATGAGTATGGTATTTGATTGCATTAGTTCATGGATAATCTTCAATCCATGTGCCTTGATAGTACTTCCTGTCTCAGTAACCTCAACGATAGCATCTGCCAAACCTGCTGCAACTTTGGCCTCTGTTGTCCCCCATGAAAATTCAACCTTAACATCGATCCCTTTTTGGGCGAAGTATTTTCTGGTAAAATTAACCAGTTCTGTTGATATCTTTTTACCATTAAGATCGCCCAATTCCTTGATATCGGAGTCAGCAGACACTGCTAAAACCCATTTTGCAGGGCTTTGGCTCAGCTTGGAATATATTAGGTCGGCAGCAATAACAACATCTGATTCATTTTCTTCTTTCCAATCTCTGCCAGTAAGGCCTGCATCTATAGTTCCATTTTCTACATAGATGGACATTTCCTGAGCCCTCAGTATTGAGCACGTAAGGGTTTCATCGTTTATTTCGGGGAAGTAATTCCGATCAGTGATAGAGATATTCCACCCTGATTTCCCAAATAGTTTGAGTGTGGCTTTCTGCAGACTTCCCTTTGGTATTCCAAGCTTAAGCAAATTCATTTTTATATACCTTTTCTGGATCAAATATTTTTTTACCTGTGATAGTTTCCTTTCCATCCTTATCAATTTTGTTATGGAAGCAGCTCTCATATCCGAGATGGCAGGCAGCCCCCCCTAACTGTTTTATCTTAAGTAGGATAGCATCATGGTCACAATCCACAATAATTTCTTTAACTATTTGGATATTTCCCGAAGTTGCTCCCTTGTGCCAGATCTCTCCCCGTGTTCGACTCCAGTAATGGGCCTCTCCGGTCTGGAGGGTGAGCCTCCAAGCATAGCTATTCATGTAAGCCATCATTAAAACTTTGCCGGATTTAAAATCCTGGGCAATAGCTGGCAGAATTCCATCACCTTTTTTAAAATTTAATTTGACCATATTCTCTCTTTCAATTTCTAAGCTGGTAATTGTATTTTTATGTTCAATCTCAGAGTTTCATTTTTCTATATACAAAAGATCTCTTATATTGTCTATACTGCAATGTTAAATAATTTATGTTATATAGTTTTTAAAAGATATTTATTAATTATTCGGGTTGCCACCAAGGCACCAATTCTAATTGTCAATTTTCAATTGTCAATTTTCAATTGTTTGTGTCTTAGTGCTTTAGTGGCTCATAAGAAACTAACTCCAGAAAAAAGCATGGTGATGTCTTTTTTTGCGCAATGCCCTCAAAATAAGGTTCCGTACTGGGTCGTTTCAAAATGCTGTATTACACACTAACCCTTAGAATCAATTGCTCCGTCTATATACACCATTTTGAAACGCCCACTGCTCTGAGCGATGGGAGGGCATCGCAAAAAAAGACATCACCATGCTCATAGTACAGTTTCTTTCATGTATAACCCTGAAGGAACCGCCAGGGTCATTTGCTGAATAGTTATAATATTTAAAGGGTATAATTATGACAGCACAAGTAGTCAGGGAAACACATTTTCCCAATTTAAAATTGCTTAATCGAGGGAAGGTCAGGGATATCTATGAGGTAGGAGATAACTTACTTATAGTTACTACTGATCGGATGTCGGCTTTTGATGTGGTTATGGATGACCCAATTCCAGATAAGGGGAAGATCTTAACAAAAATATCCCTCTTCTGGTTTGAAAAAACCTCTTCCATAATTGATAATCATATAATTACTGCTGATCCAGATAAATATCCTGAATCTTGCAAGCCTTATAAAGAATATCTTTTGGATAGGAGTATGCTGGTCCATAAAGCAAAGCCCCTTCCAGTGGAATGCATTGTAAGGGGTTATCTTTCAGGTTCAGGGTGGCTTGAGTATCAGAATCAGGGGAGTATCTCAGGGATCCCTCTTCCTGAGGAATTGAAAGAGTCAGCTCTTTTGCCAGAACCAATTTTTACACCATCTACCAAAGCTGAGGCGGGAATACATGATGAAAATATTTCCTTTGCGGATGCTGTACATATTGTCGGAGAAGACATAGCCAGACAGATGAGAAGGATTAGTTTAAAAATATACCAATATGGAAGAGATCTGGCTTCTAAGAATGGTATCATCATAGCTGATACCAAGTTCGAGTTTGGGTTTGTAGATAATAGTCTCATTCTGATTGATGAAATATTAACCCCGGATTCATCCAGATTCTGGCCCATGGATGAATATAAACCAGGGAGGGTTCAAAAGAGTTTTGATAAGCAGTTTTTAAGGGATTACCTTAATAGCCTTGATTGGCCAAAAAAACCACCTCCACCAAAATTACCACCAGAAAT
>JAUWZC010000011.1 GCA_030615565.1 Desulfobacteraceae bacterium
TTCAGGCGGCTGATGAAAATCTGAAACAGATTATGTTCTAGCATAAAGAAAAATTTCCCGAACTCTATCTTTAATCATTTCTTCAGACCAATTCGGATTCTGGGCTCTCAAACCAGCTGCCTTCAATTCCCTTGCAGAATAATACAGCATTTGGGCAACTCTAAGTTTCTTCTCAGGCTTCATTGCCTGGAAAATGCGTTTTTGTTCAGGATGCATCTCGATTGATAGGTTTATTCAATATATTGAAAAAGGGGTCAACATTTTAGTTTATATATTTTTTCTAATTTGGACCGTGTATGAAAAGGTGACAATAATTTTTTAAAAGCTTATGGCGCATATAGAGTGTTGCAGAGGGCAAGGCGCATGTTTCCCTAGTGGATTAGCTAGGCCCCAGTGAAATATGCTAGACATTTAACGGGGCATCAGGGCAGGCACAATACCCTTGAAATATTCAATGGTTTTCTTTAGCCCTTCATCCAAGTCTATCTTTGGCTGCCAGTCGAAATTCTTTCTGGCCATGGTGATGTCTGGCTGACGTTGCAAGGGATCATCCTGGGGAAGGGGTTTAAAGATTATCTTGGATCGACTGCCGACCAACCTGATAATCGTCTCTGCCAATTGCAATATGCTTGATTCATCAGGATTTCCCAAGTTTAATGGGCCAATAAAGTCATCTGGTCCATTCATCATCCGGATTATGCCTTCGATCATATCATCAACATAGCAAAAGGAACGGGTCTGGGACCCAACTCCATATACCGTTATATCTTGGTTCTTCAGGGCTTGGACTATAAAATTGCTGACAACTCTGCCATCATTTGGGTGCATCCTTGGTCCATAGGTATTGAAAATCCGCACCACCCTGATATTAACCCTATTTTGTCGGTGATAATCAAAAAAAAGGGTTTCTGCACAACGCTTTCCCTCATCATAGCAAGACCTTGGACCAATGGTGTTGACATTACCCCAGTAATCCTCCTTTTGGGGATGCATCGTAGGATTACCATATATTTCACTGGTAGAGGCCTGCAGGATTTTAGCCTCGACCCTTTTTGCAAGGCCAAGCATATTGATAGATCCCATCACACTGGTCTTTACAGTTTTAACAGGGTTATATTGGTAGTGGATAGGTGAGGCTGGGCAGGCCAAATTGTATATCTCATCTGCCTCAATGAAAATGGGTTGTACTAAATCATGGCGTATCAATTCAAAATTAGGTTTCCCAAGAAGATGGCTAATATTTCTTTTGCTCCCAGTGAAAAAATTATCCAGGCACAAAACATCATGCCCCTCTTTGATGAGACGATCACAGAGGTGGGAGCCCAAAAAACCAGCTCCGCCAGTGATTAGTATTCGTTTTTGAATATGAATCATCTCTTTTTACCTATTTTTTAATTAACTGCAAACACACGCAGACTAATGCTTCTGCTGGCGGAACCATTAAGTTTCATGCCCTTCGGGCAAATTTAGAACCATTCTCTTGATCTTAACTTTCTGATTCACCTTAGGGCTCTGTGGTGAAAAATCCTCAAAGCTGATGGCCAATTGCTGACTGTTGAATGCCTACTAAAAATGTGTTAATGAGGGTTTTCCAATTGGAAAAACATTGAAGCCGATTTCAAACAATCTCTTATGATCGAGAATATTTCTCCCATCAAAGATAAAGGCCGGTTTAAACATTGACCGGTATATCTTTTCAAAATCGAGACTCTTATATATTTCCCACTCTGTCATAACAGCAATGGCATCACAGCCATCTGATGCCTCATAAGGATCTTCAATATAAGATATTTTTCCCTCTATGCCATCTAAGTCAATCCTCGCATTATTCAAGGCCTCTGGATCTGTAATTACCAACTCGGCCTTTTCCTCTATTAATTTCTTGGCGATGAATATAGCCGGGCTTTCTCTGGTGTCACCTGTATTTGCTTTAAAGGCGAAACCGAGCAGACAGATCTTTTTGCCTGCTAATGTATTGAACATTGCGCTTAGTATATTGAGTACAAAGCGCTCCTTCTGGTATTCATTGATTCTGACAACACCTTCCCAGTAACTGGCTACCTCGTTAAGACCATAATGGCGGCAAAGATAGACCAGATTTAGAATATCCTTTTTGAAGCATGAACCACCGAAGCCAACACTAGCATTTAAAAATTTGTTGCCAACTCGGCTATCCGTCCCGACTGCCTTGGCCACCTCGGTGATGTCGGCCTCGGTCTTTTCACAAAGGGCTGTGATTGAATTTATTGATGATATCCTTTGTGAAAGGAAGGCATTGGCCACAAGCTTGGACAGCTCGCTACTCCAGATATTAGATGTTATTATTCGCTCTTTAGGTACCCAATTGGTATAAATCTCAACCAGCTCATCCCTGGCCTTAAAACCACTTTGTGTTTCCCTTGACCCAATAAGAACTCGATCAGGATCCTCCAGATCTTTGATGGCTGTACCCTCTGCAAGAAATTCTGGGTTGGAAACCACATCAAAATGAGTATCATTCTCTTGCGAGGTGAGTATCCTCTCCATGGCCAAAGCGGTTTTAACTGGAAGGGTACTTTTCTCCACGATTATCTTGTGTGACTCAGCACAGTTCCGTATTTGGCTTGCTGTTTTTTCCCAATACTGCAAATCAGCGGCCATGCCAGCTCCTGCACCAAAGGTCTTGGTTGGCGTATTGACGCTAACAAAAATTATCTCCGCCTCCTTAATTCCACGCTCAATCTCTGTGCTGAAAAAAAGATTCCTACCCCTTGTCGCCTTCACAATTTCATCAAGACCAGGCTCATAAATGGGAAGATCATCAGAGTTCCACTCGGCAATGCGTGTTGGATTTGTATCCACAACTGTGACCTTATATTGTGGGCACTTATAAGCTATCATAGCCATGGTGGGTCCACCCACGTAACCAGCTCCTATACAGAGGATATTTTTTTTAAATGTCATTTTTCTTGTATCTCCAAATTACATTTCCATTTGTAAGCAAAGAGCATAGAGCATAGTGTGAAGAGCAGACAAAGTATCCCTCTTTTTACTTTATAAAGAATGTGAACGACTATCAAGATACAATCTGAGATTAGCGAACTTTAATGTAATACCTTATGCCAGCAAATATAGCAGGCCCAATGCCCTCGACCTTTTTGATATCTTCAACCCTTTTAAAAGGCTCCTTTGTCTCTCTAAACCTATATATTTTAACCGCCGTAACAGGGCCAATGTTGGGCAAACGCACCAAATCTTTGAGGTCGGCGGTGTTAATATTGATAGGTGCTTCTATTCCCTCTTTTGTCTGATTAAGCTTAAACCTATAATAATGCTCTTCAAGGCTCTTGCGCGCAATCTCTATTTTTTTAGGCCTCAGCCAGGTTTCATCGCTAAATGTACCCAGACAATAGATTAATTGGTTAATATCAATACGGCCATTTATATTCTTATAGGGAAAATGTCTTACCTTTGTTCCGTCTCTTTTAACTTCAACGATTGCAAAGGATGAATCAGGTAAAGATTTAATCTTGGTACCCGGCCATCCCTGGGAATATGCATAATAGGGTGTGAAAAGAACAAAAAATAATATGCAAACAATGCATGCCTTTCCAATATTTTTACTCATACAAGCTTCTCAATTAACAATTACAAGGTTATTCCACAGTGATCCTATCCTTATTTAATTTAAAGGTCTTGGGTCCTATGCCCTTAACTTTCATGATATCTTCAGGCAGCACAAATGGGCCATAATTCTCCCGATACTCCACAATCCGTTTAGCTATTTTAGGCCCTATCCGCTTCAGTTGAGTAAGCTTCACTACTGAAGCCTCATTTATATTGATCTTTTTTATCTCCTTGGCTGATAACAGGGGCGCTAAGCATATACTAAAGACAATTAACATGGTCAATATTAAAGTTTTTCTACAGTGCTTCATCATATACCTCCTTTTTTAAGGCCAGTTTCTATGAACGTCTTTTCTACTAAAGTATAATAATTTTTTCCTTGGGGATATTATTCTGCAGAAGCTTATTAACCATAGGCTCCTTTAATTCTAAAGTGGTTACAATGATTCTATCAAATTCGAGGTTTCTCAATTCTTCTGTCGATCTAATGGTAAAATCTAAAAATTGTTTCCCTTTTTTTGAATCGTCCACAACCCCAATCAGTTTAATATCGCTTGCTTTTAAGGAGATAAGGGCAATCTCAGACAGATCACTTGCACCATAAAAAACCACCTTTTTTACTTTCCCTTTTTCAAGTTCATTCAGTAAACCCTCAAACTTCTTGAGGGCTTCCTTGTATAAACTGAAAGAATACTGGACAAATTCGTACGTAAGCCGACTTTTTTCCGCAAAACCCTGTGGTGTGAGTATATACTTAAACCTGTTTCTGGGTATAGTCGTAATTTTTACATATCCCTTCTTGGCCAATCTTTTTATAAAGGAGTTTGCCAGCCCAAGGGATATATTAAGCTTTCTTGCCAGATACCTCTGGCTTGGGCTATGAGTATTGTCTATTTCTTCAAGTATTTGAAGGGATCTAAGGTCTTGTGGGTCCATCTTGATGAGCAAAGCGCAGGGATAGCGTAATCATAGCTCCGCCCCTTGAGTTACACATAGGAGTGAATATAACCTAGTGATATTAAAGCAAATTTTGATAATTTTATTGAAACAAAAGAGCGTTCAAAATGTGAACATTTTTTCTAGTAAATGTCAAGTAAAAAACCAGCACTGTTCAAGATTAGAGGCAACATTATCAAATTTGTTCGCGACTTGCCTTGAATTAGCTTTTATTGCGGGCAGGCACAATTGGAATACTGGATCGATGGAATGTTGGAATGATGGGTTTATTTTGCCGGTTTGCTGTTTCTCTATTAACGGGCAAACTGGGCGACCTTATAGTTGGAATGAATAGATTGCTACCAAAAAAAGAATATAAATTCAACGAGTTGTAGAATTTCCAAGGTATTTAATCATGCTCTCCAATCCAATCTGAGCCAGCTCTTTTGCTGTAAGCCATCTACCTCTACTTTTTATAAATGTTGAAAGGTCAAGCAGATTTTCTGATAAGGATACCTGGGTTTTTCTAAAACTATCTTTCCATAGGATGGAACCATTATCAGTGCTTAAAAGATGAAGGTCAAAGGCTACAGAAGCAGGTGTCTCAATACCGTATTCTGTTCCTACCCTTTCTCTCCAGCGGTAAATGTATCCGAATAAAACTGCATCGGATGAAAAGGATTTACCTGTCTTTTGCAACATGTCTCTTATGCCAATGGTTATGTTTTGAGAAAGAATAGTTGAATATGCCCCTTTTGCCTGTCCAGGTGGAATAAGGGAATACTTTTCTTTCCTTTTAAGGTAGTTGACAAGATCAATAGTCATCTTCTCTGCCACATCATCCGATACAGGTTCTGCCATGAAAGTCGCGCCACAGATAGGACAGCGAAAAAGACCAGGTGTATCTTTGTCTGAAAGGGCAGGTCTAAATCCTACAACAACAATTTTCTTAATCTTCAGAGGAAAAGAACTCTTCTGTTCATAGGTGTATTTGTATATATGACAGCTAAAGATGAAAATCAGGGAAAGAAAGAGAAAAGCAATCTTGAGTAGCTTTTTAAGGGGAGAAAAAAATTCACTATAAAAGGCCTTTTGTGGATGGGACATCATCCAGCCTTTCTTCTCTTTGAGAGGCCTGATCTAAAGCTCTTGCAAAGGCCTTAAATATTGCCTCAGCAATATGATGTGCATCATTGCCAGATACAAGCTCAATATGCATGGTAATACCTGCATAATTTGCCAGGCTCCTAAAGAATTCTTTCAAAATGCCTACATCAAATTTCCCAGTCATACTCTTCTTTAAGGGCACTTTATATGAAAGATACGGTCGGTTTGAGATATCAATCACTACCTGCACCAGGGCCTCATCCATGGGAACCATCGCCTGTCCGTACCTTTTGATTGCCTTCTTATCTCCTAAGGCCTGATTTATGGCCTTACCCAAACATATGCCCAGGTCCTCAACAGTATGGTGATAATCAATCTCTGTGTCTCCCTTTGCCTTTACATGAAGATCCATGAAACCATGGGCAGCCATCAACTCAAACATATGGCCAAGAAAAGGGATATCTGTATCAATAGATGAGATGCCCTTTCCATCTAAATTTAGCGTTAACTGGATATCTGTCTCACGTGTCTTTCGCTCAATGTCCGCACTTCTTTTCATTTAATAGATCCTTATTGTTTAAGATTATACACTTCGACCTAATTGGAGTACTGGATTAATGGAATACTGGAGTGATGGGTTTAAAGGAAAAAATAATTATTCCGTTCTTATTGGACACCACTCCATTACTCCAATACTCCCTGGCCCAGACCCGCCTGCCAGATGGCGGGCAGGCCTGACTTACAAAGCCAGATTTCTACATATTACGTCTACAAGATATTGCAGAAATAATGGCCTTTTCCAGCCAAGTCGCGCCTCCCGATCCCGTCCCGGTCTCGGGACGGGGAGGGCGGGCCATAATTCCATTCGAATATCATTAATTGATTATAACTAATACGCAATAAGTTGTAGAAACCCTGAGACTTAAATTTATGGTGGAGATGAGGGGAATCGAACCCCTGACCTGTACGTTGCGAACGTACTGCTCTCCCAACTGAGCTACATCCCCACTACTATTACTGAAATTCTACAACTTATTGAAAATAAAGAGCTTTTAATGAAAACTGATTTATGCCATCCACATGAGGTAATGGAATGCTTGCCCCGTTAAATAAGGTTTTTATTAGAATATAACATAATTATGCTCCTCAGATTATCTTATAATAAAGGTGTCTAAAAGCTATTATTTAACGGGGTAAAAATAATGGAATCTTTTTTATTTAATGTGCCATTTTTTTCTTTTGTATTCAAGCCTAAATAGAAAAACATCACAGAATTTTTACAACTTACTGTATAGGCTCTTTTGTTGTCTTCGATGTATGCTATCCCCCGGGAAAGATTAAAAGGTGCATAGAGCAGGGAGCATAGGATGTAGGGTTTATTGCACAGAGAAGTAGGGCTAGGTTCATGACTTTTTTTTAGATAACTTTAATAGCTCTTTAAGGGATGATAGCTCTTTGCTTCCTAAAACATGTGTAGAGATAAAATATATAACAAGCCCTGCACATACTATTATTAAAATTCCTAAGGCGAGATTGAAAGTTTTCTGTGCTAAAATACTACCAAAAATCTTGAAGGCCAGAAAATAAATGCAGATACCCATAACAATAGAGGATATAACGGACCTTACCATTGAGCTCATCACTACCCTTCCATCAATGCCCTCCAGTCTCTTTCTTAATAAAAAAATAAGCATAAATAGTTGCAGGGTGGAAGCAAGGGAAAGGGCCAAGGCCAGGCCTCCATGCTTTAGGGGACCCATTAAGGCAAGAGAAAAGACGATATTTATAATCATAGCCACCACTGCAACTTTAACAGGGGTTTTGGTATCTTGTAGTGAGTAAAAGGCTGATACAAATACCCTAAGGCCCGCAAATGCCCAAAGTCCAAGAGAATAATAAAGGAGGGCCTGAGCAGTCATTATTGTAGTAAATGAGTCAAAGGCACCCCTTTCGAATAATAGCTTGATAATTGGTTGCCTAAGAACAATTAAGCCAACCATTGCTGGTATGGTAATAAACATAGTAAGTCTCAGGGCATGAGAAAGTGTCTGTTTCAACCTGATAATATCTCCATTTGCCGCCTCTCTTGATAGAGATGGTAAAACAGCTGTGCTGATTGCTATGGCAAAAACACCAAGTGGAAACTGGACAAGCCTGTCAGCATAATAGAGATAAGAAATACTGCCCTCTCTGAGAAGGGATGCTAATAATGTGCCTACTAATTGATTTATTTGATAAATAGCCGAACCGAAGATGGTTGGAAGCATGAGTATCCCAATCTTCTTTAAGGCCGGGTGTCCTAGGTTCCATTTTGGCGCAAAAGATAGACCCTTGCTCATCAAGAAAGGTATCTGCAATGCCATCTGAATAACCCCTCCTACGATTACACCGAGGGCCAGGCCTATGGTTGGTGCTCTCATGTAGGGAGTTATGAAAAGAAGAGCGGTAATCATTGATAGATTTAAAAAGATAGGTGCTATGGCAGGGGCTGCAAAATGCTTAAGGGAGTTAAGTATACCCATAAAAAGGGCGAGCATGCTGACCAGAAATATGTAGGGAAACATGATCCTGGTCAAAAGGACAGTGAGGGCATATTTTTCACCCATGCCCCCAAACCCCGGTGCAATAACTCTAACAATTAACGGAGAAAGGATAATACCGAGAATTGTAATAACTGTTACAACAAGAACAAAAAAAGTTAAAACAACCCGTGCCAGTAAAAAGGCTTCTTTTTTTGATTTATTCTGTAAGTATTCTGTAAAGACAGGGATAAAGGATACAGAGAACGAACCTTCTGCAAAAAGCCTCCTCAAAAGATTGGGGATCCGAAAGGCAACAAAAAATGCGTCTGCAGACATGCCAGAGCCAAAGAAATTGGCAATAAGGATGTCTCTTACCAATCCCAGAATCCGGCTCAAGAAGGTAAAAATACCGACTACCCCAGCTGCCCGTGTAACAAGCTCATTTTCATTCATGAAAAACCTTGACACAGTTTTAGGATTAGTTTACTGTTTCACCGAAAAAAGCTATCCCAGACTATTAGGAGGTAAAAACGTGGCAATTCATAAATCTGCTATCAAAAGGGACAGACAAAGCAAAGTGCAAAGATTAAGGAATGCAGCATACAAAACTAGGGCCAAAAATGCAGTCAAAGAGCTAAGGCTCGCTATAGCAAATAAAAAGATCGAAGATGCAAAGCTATCCCTTAATAAAGCTATCTCTACCCTCCAAAAGGTTCAATCCAAAGGTGCTACACACAAAAATACAGCAAGCAGAAAAATCTCCAGATTGACCCTCCAGGTAAACAAACTTGCTACTCTAAGTGCCGAGGGAAACAAAGAAGAAAAATCAGGTTCTCCAAAACAAGATCCCCCTTCGAACCAGTCCTGATCAAGCCATCAGCATCATATATATTGTTTAAGGCATCTTCTAACTCTTCTTCCTGCCAGAACCTTTCCTGAGCCAGACATTTTTCGATCACAAAATTGGGCAAAGGTCTTAATCTATCTATTGCTCCCGGCCTCCCCCCTCCTTTCTTAAGCCCTGACTTGGCCTTCAAAATTAATCTAATTTGTCTAGCCAACATCCCTAAAAGGCCTAATGCTGCACTTGGATCCCTTCCTTGTGTGTCAAAAAGCTTGCTTAAAACTACTATAGCATGGGGTGTGTCCCTTTTAGAAACATAATCTACCAGATCAAAAACTGTAAAAAGCCTGCTAAAGGTAGTCAATTCCTTTATTTGCTCCACCCCTATCTTGGAATTTGGATACCTCAGGGAAAGCTTGAATATCTCACTAAAAAGATCTCTTAAGTTGCTTCCAACTATTTGATAAATAAAGGATGATGCCTCTTTATTAATATCCAACTCTAACTCCTTTGCCCTCTTCTGTAACCAGCTATATACCTGCCGCTCGGATAACTTTTTAAAATTTACTGCCCTGCCAAGTTCTTTAAACCTTTTGTAGAAAACCCCTGTCAAATCTGTCTTATTTGATATCCAGATAATGCAAGTGGAGTCAACTGGACTGTCCATATAGGGAAGAAACTGTTCAAGTGCGCCTTTAGTAAAGTTCTCAGTTCCCCTAACTATGAGTAATCTATGAGGAGACATAAAAGGAACAAGATGGGCCCTGTTGAGTATCTCCTGGGGAGAAACCTCCCCTCCATAAAGGGTCTCTAAATTAAAATCCTTTACTGAGTCAGGTATAAGTTCTTTTTTAATCCTGTCAAGGGTTATCTCTAACCAGAAATCTTCAGGGCCATAAAAGAGATAAAAGGGTGCAAAAGCACCCTTATTTAAAGAGGTCAGGACATTCTCAGAAGTTAAATCTTGCATTAAAACCTTTCCATGGTCCTTAGACCTTTGCATAACCCCTATTTAAGAAAAAATTTGTCTTCAGCATTTTACACCCTTCGGCCAGGAGGATCTCTTTTTTTATTTATGTCCTGATATAGGTTAAGTACATTGTCCGTTTCAAAATGGTTTATCAAGCCGGAGCGTATAATAACATTGTCAAGCTGCTATAAACCATTTTGAAACGGCACAGCAAGGCACATTGTTTTAGGACATAAGTAAAAAAAGAGATCCCCCTGGCAACAGGTAACAGAAATTTTAATGTTGTGCAAAGGTCTAGGTCCTACTATATATCTGTGTGGCTAGGTCGTGGGCAATCTAATCATACCACCACATTAACCAATTTTTTCTGGACAACTATTACCCTTTTTATTTCTTTCTCTCCTATAAAATGCTGAACCCGTTTGTCTTCCAAAGCCAGATCCTGAATCTCTTTTTCAGTCAATGAAACAGGTATCTCTATTCTGCTCCTGAGCTTACCATTTACCTGAATAACAACTAAGCGAGTTTCTTTCTTAAGGGCCTCTTCTCGGTACATTGGCCAGGAA
This sequence comes from Desulfobacteraceae bacterium, assembly GCA_030615565.1. Classification (GTDB taxonomy): domain Bacteria; phylum Desulfobacterota; class DSM-4660; order Desulfatiglandales; family B25-G16; genus B33-G16. Next base: position 10,552 of record JAUWZC010000011.1, read on the forward strand.
ACAATTGCCAGGCTATCACTATGACCCAGGGCCCTCCATAGCTCCTCTGTAATATGTGGCACTACAGGATGCAAGAGTATTACCATGGTATCCACTGCCTCTTTAATAACAGAGAAGGCGAGTTCAGAGATTTCTTTATCACTACTGATAAACTGATTTACCGTGTTGAAAAGTTCCATAATCGCACTGATGGCAGTATTAAAATGAAACCTATCTTCTATATCTTCTGTCACCTTTCTTATGGTCTGGTGCGTCTTCCGGTGAATATCCTGCAAATCAGGTGAAAGGGATTGAATTGCATCATAGGGTTTAGCGTTAGAGAGGGCTTGCCTGTTTTCAACAACCAGACGCCATACCCTATTTAGAAATCTCCAGGCACCCTCTACACCCTCATCGCTCCATTCAAGATCCCTCTCAGGGGGAGATGCAAACAAACAGAACATCCTTACTGTGTCTGCACCATATCGATCAATAAGTTTCTGGGGGTCAATCACATTCTTGGTAGATTTGGACATCTTGACAGAGCCCCCGATCTGTGCCTCTTTACCGCATAGAATGCATCTGTCTTCCTTTACCTCCTCAGGAAAAAGATAACCATGCTCCGGGCACTTGAAGGTCTCTTTACATACCATGCCCTGGGTCAGGAGATTGGTAAAGGGTTCATTTATTTTTAGATATGCCATATCTCTGAGGACCTTTGTGTAGAACCGAGAATAAAGGAGATGCAATATGGCATGCTCAATACCGCCGATATACTGATCCACAGGCATCCAGTAGTCTACCTTTTCCTTATCAAAGATACTATTCTCATACCTTGGAGATGCAAATCTGTCAAAATACCATGATGATTCAACAAAGGTATCCATAGTATCTGTCTCCCTTTTTGCCTTCTGGCCGCACTGTGGGCATTTTGTTTCATAAAAAACGGCCTCAAAAGGAAGGGGTGATCTTCCTCCTTCTTTGAGATCCAGATCAAGAGGGAGTAATACTGGAAGTTGATCCTCAGGAACTGGAACAGCGCCACACTGTGGGCAATAAATAATAGGTATAGGCGCCCCCCAATATCTCTGTCTGCTCACTCCCCAGTCTTTCAAGCGGTAATTTACCGTTTTATAGCCCATTCCCTTTAATTCCAGCCAATCAATTATCTTATCCAAGACCTCCATATTTGGCATCCCATCAAATGGACCAGAGTTTACTAAAACTCCTTCATCAACATATGCCTCGGTCATTTCCTGTTCAGTCAAATCTGTATCCTCTGGTTTGATTACAACCCTGAGGGACAAACCATACTTCTTGGCAAATTCAAAGTCCCTCTGATCATGGGTAGGCACTGCCATAATCGCACCTGTTCCATACTCATAGAGGACAAAATTGGCTACATAGATGGGTATCTCCTCTCCTGTTGCAGGATTCAGGCAATACCTTCCAGTAAATATTCCCTCTTTGACCGTAAAATCAGCTGTCCTCATAAATGTGTCTACCTTGAGAGTTCTTTCAACAAATTCTTTTACCTCTTTCTCTTGAGGCCTGCCTTTCATTAATTCCTTGATAAGTGGATGCTCTGGGGCAAAACAAAGAAAGGTTGCACCAAAAATTGTGTCCTGTCTGGTTGTAAAGACCTCGATGACATGATCGAAATCAACTACAGGAAATCTTAAAATAGCTCCATGGCTCTCTCCTATCCAATTTCTCTGCATGGTAAGAACTTTCTCTGGCCAACCTGGGAGTTTATTACAATAGTCAAGCAATTCTTTTGTATAGTCTGTAATTTTGAGAAACCAGCTATCCATCTCCTTTAAGTTAACCTCCTGATCAAGATGTCTCCAACAGCATCCATCCACAACCTGTTCATTGGCCAACACTGTCTGACAGAAATCACACCAGTTAACATAGGCCTTCTTTTTATAAGCCAGGCCTTTTTTAAACATCTTCACAAAAATAAGTTGCTCCCAGCGATAATATTCAGGCCGACAGGTGGCCAGTTCCCTGTTCCAATCATAGCTAAACCCCATCCTCTGCAGCTGGGCTCTCATGTAGTCTATATTATCGTATGTCCACTTAGCCGGGTGTGTATTATTCTCGATAGCAGCATTCTCAGCTGGCATACCAAAGGCATCCCAGCCCATTGGATGAAGGACATTAAATCCTCTCATACGCTTATATCGTGCAACTACATCTCCGATAGCATAATTTCTGACATGCCCCATATGTATCTTTCCAGAGGGATATGGATACATTTCAAGCAGATAATACTTTTTCTTTCCTTTATCTTCAGTGACTTTAAAGTAACCTCTCTTTTCCCAGAATGACTGCCATTTAATCTCTATTGCTTGAGGATCATACTTTTTCATTTACTTTGCTCCTACTGTTATCAATTGCTATAGAGTAATCCGATGCAGGGAGATCAATATATATTCTTAACTGCTGCTCCAAAGATTTCAAATCAGGAAAAATCTTTTCATCAATGGTAAAAATAACCTTTAATGAAAAATTGACTGCATCCTTTTTGCTTATAATATAGTAGTCAACTAAATTAATTATAATAGACTTTGTCAATTCCATGTAATCTGCTTTGATCCCTTTAACCCAAGGCACCATGATCCCAAATTCATATAATTTAAGTCTCTCAAGTGTAGATAATATTTTCTTGATAGCAGAGGATGAGATCTCAGATGAATAACTTCTGTGTGAACCTAAGCCAACAAATAGCAATTTATCGGCCTTAATCCTTTCTTGAGAGGCAACCAGAATGAGTTCGTCTCGTTTTCCGGTGAGAAAATTTCTATCTATTAACTGGGTTAAAGTGCCGGTTAATTTCTCATCGAGCCTGGAAAGGTATCCTGTAAGGAGGGGTTTATCTTTAAATAGGAAGACAACCACGGCCTGACACCATAGTTGATCGAAAAATCTGTGAGTTAGCCTTAAATCCAATCTCATATTTAAGTTGCATAAATTTAGGGATTTAGGGATTAAGGAATTCCTCAATTAGCAATTTTTACCCTGTAAAATCTTTTTTATTTTATTTCACCGGGGCCTGAATTCTGGCTTGTCTGGGTTAAGGTATTATAAATTTTATCCAATATGCCGTTAATAAAGGCACCTGATTCCTCGGCTCCAAATTTCTTTCCCACATCTACCGCCTCATTAATAGAAACCTTTGGTGGTATATCATCCCTGTATAAAAGCTCGAATACGGCTAATCTCAAAATAGAGCGGTCAATTATTGCTATCCTTTCCAATCGCCAGTTCTGAGAAGCCTTAGATATTAAATTATCTAGCTCTTTAATATGAACACAAACCCCAAGGACAAGTTCCTTTGAAAAGGCCTTAATATCTTCAGATACACCAAAGTTATTACATATTAAATCAAAGGCTACAGCAGGATCATCTTTCTTTGAAAACTCAAAATGAAAAAGAACCTTTAGTGCCAGCTCTCTCGAGCGTCTTCTCTTTCCCATGTTCTGAACTTAGGGCTTCGCCCCAATGGAGTACTGGAGCGATGGATTACTGGGGTGATGGATAACCTAATCAAGAGCCTTAAACAGACTGACCATCTCCATAGCCGAGACAGCTGCATCCCAACCCTTATTTCCGCTCTTTGCGCCAGCCCTTTCAATAGCCTGCTCTAAGGTATCACTGGTGAGTATTCCAAATGATACCGGAATCTGACTTTCAAGGGCGATTGTAGCTATCCCTCTTGCTACCTGGGAGCTGATGTATTCAAAGTGTGGCGTGGCACCCCTGATTATAGCCCCTAAACAGATCACACACTCAAATTGACCGCTCAAGGACAATTTTTTTGCCATAGAAGGGATTTCAAAGGCACCAGGCACCTTAACAATAGTTATCTGGTCATCAGATGCCCCATGCCTTTTTATGGCATCTAAGGCCCCATCCAATAATCGTTGGCATATAAAATCATTAAAACGGCTAACAACGATTGCAAATGTAATTCCCTTAGCAGTAATTTCTCCCTCAATAATTTTAGGCATTGGCACCCCCTTTTCTTAAGTAGCAAACACTATGCGATAAGAAGTAGATGATATATTAAGCGTCTAAATTAAGCAGACACAATTTAAGTGATAAATCCTAAATTCTAATACCCGCCTGCCAGATGGCGGGCAGGTGTTCTAAACCCAAAACCATTAAATTAAATAACTTCTTACCAAATTCAAACCTGTTTTGTTTCCGAATTCCGAGTTTCGGAATCCGGAACTCGGAAGCATTTGACTTTTGATATTTGGTATTTCCCGCCCTCCCCGTCCCGAGACCGGGACGGGATCGGGAGGCGCTATGTGCTCGAATCAGGATACTAAGCCTATAGGGTATTGCTTACTCGAATCTGCCTATTAAGTCTATAAGCCAGGTCTGGGCCAGGGTTTAGGATTTCGTATTTAGTGCTTAGTATTTCATTATCTTTAGCCTTTTTGTCAATAATTTATGATATCCGCTATAAACTGCTAATTACTTATTGCTTTGTACCTAATGTCATAATATGTCCTAGTTTTTCACATTTGGTTAAAAGATAGCGCACATTTTCAGATCTTGGAGGAATTTCAATAGGTACCCTGCCTGTGACTGTCAAGCCATAACCTTCCAGACCAATTATCTTCTTAGGGTTGTTGGTCATTACCCTCATCTTTCTAACACCTAATGCGACAAGGATCTGGGCACCAACACCATAATCTCTTAAGTCAGCCTTAAAACCAAGCTTTCTATTTGCCTCTACTGTATCAAAACCCTTATCCTGTAATGCATAGGCCTTAAGCTTATTGGCAAATCCTATTCCCCGACCTTCCTGCCTCAAATAGATGACAACCCCTAATCCCTCCTGATCGATCATCTTTAACGCCTTTTGCAACTGATCTCCACAGTCACATCTATAAGAACCAAAAACATCCCCTGTCAAACATTCAGAATGAACCCTGACCAGAATATCTTTGTTAGGGTCAATTTCGCCCTTTACTAAGGCCAGGTGCTCACTGTTATCGAGTTCATTTATAAATGCTATTGCCTTGAATTCACCGGATGGGGTTGGCAAAACCGTTTCTGCCTCTTTATGCACAAAAGACTCATTTCTCATCCGATAGGCAATAATATCAGCAACAGTAACCACTCTGAGATTATGCTTTTTAGCAAATTGATCAAGGTCAGGTCTTCTGGCCATAGTGCCATCTTCATTCATTATCTCGCAGATAACCCCTGCCGGCCTTAGACCGGCAAGCCTGGCTAGATCTACAGAACCTTCGGTCTGCCCGGTCCTGAAAAGTACTCCCCCTCTCCTTGCCCTCAGAGGAAACAGATGTCCTGGCTGAACCAGATCATCTGGTTTGGCATCGTCGGATACAGCTGTAAGGATGGTATGTGCCCTATCAGCAGCTGATATTCCGGTGGTTACCCCATGTTTTGCCTCTATAGAAACAGTAAAGGCAGTCTGAAAACGAGATCGATTATCATGAACCATTAGGGGAAGTTTTAACCTTTCAGCTATGTCTGGATCAAGGGAAAGGCAAATCAGACCTCTTGCATATTTGGCCATAAAATTAATAGCATCGGGGGTAACCTTCTCAGCAACCATGGTCAAATCGCCCTCATTTTCTCTATCCTCATCATCAACAAGGATAATCATCTTACCCTGTCTTAAATCTTCAAGTGCACCCTCTATATTAGAAATGCCCATTGCCTTCTCCAAAACCATATCTGATCAACATATCCCTATCGATCCTTGATGGTTTTTCTTTAGATATGGCTACTCTATCATTAAAAAAAAGTCTCTCTATATACTTGGAAATTAGATCTATCTCTATGTTTACCCTGTCGCCAATCCCTTTTTTTAAAAGTGTAGTTTTATTAGCAGTTTGAGGTATAACAGTTACATCAAAGGAGTCTCCCATACATCTGTTGATGGTTAAACTTATTCCATCAACTGCAATAGATCCCTTGTCTATCAAATACCTGCTTAAGGACTGATCAAGGCCAATCTGAATAATCCATGATCTTTGAAACCTTTCAATCTTTTCAATTATCCCTGTACCATCAACATGACCGCTAACAAGATGTCCACCTAATCGGTCAGACAATCTAAGTGCCCTTTCAAGGTTTACCATCTCACCCTGTTTTAATTTGCCTAATGTGCTCCTGTTAAGGGTTTCAGCTGAAATATCCAGAGTAAAAAGATCTCCTTTTATCTCCGTGATGGTCAAGCAGACACCATCAACCACAATGCTATCCCCTGGATGGCAATCAGAAAAGAAATCAGGGACTCTTAGTATACAGATAGCCTCTGCACCTAACTTGCGGATATTTGTTACCTTTCCAATCCCTTCAACAATACCGGTAAACATTTTAAGTGCCTAAAGTGCCTAAAATTTAAAGTGAGTTAAAGTTCTCATAACTTAATTCACAATTCCTCAATTCCTCAATTCCCCAATCCGCAATTACCTCTTAGGATAAGCCTCGATCATAATATCATCATCAAATCTTCTGACCATCAAAATATTTAATGGTAAACAATTTTTTATAATATCACATCCAGGTCCTCTCGCAAATGGTACGCCATTATCACCACCCAATATTTTAGGGGCAAGGAATATATAAAATTTATCAACAAGTCCCTGCCTTATCATGGAACCAAATATTGTTGCCCCACCCTCTACTAAAACAGAACTTATTGACATTTTGGCTAATTCATCCAGTAAATCTGTTAGATCAATCCGTCTATCTCTTATCTGGCAGTTAATAATCCTAGCCCCGAGGCCTTCTATCTTTTTTGTCTTTGTCCTACTTACATTACTACCTACAGCTATGATGGTCAAGGCTGATTTAGGTGAATCAAGCACCCTGCTGTTTAAAGGAATCCTTAAATTTGTATCTACTATTACCCTAAAAGGATCTGAGGCTGATCTTCTTGTCAGATAAGGTGTCAAAAGAGGATTATCCACTATAACAGTTTCCACCCCAACCAGAATAGCATCCACTCTTTTTCTTAATGAGTGAACAAACTTTCTTGATTTTTCGCCTGTGATCCACTTTGAATTACCTGTTTGTGTAGCTATCCACCCATCAAGGGTAAGGGCCCCCTTTACAAACACAAAGGGTTTGTCTTTTGTTGTATATTTGATATAAACCTCGTTTAATCTGGTGCATTCTTCCGCTAACACACCACGTTTCACCTCTACACCATGAGAGCTAAGAAATTGGCACCCGCCACCAGTAACATGTGGATTAGAATCAACAATGCCCACAACAACCTTCCTAACGCTGCTTTTCAATATGGCCTTTGTGCATGGTGGGGTTCTACCATAATGGTTACAGGGCTCCAGATTAACATAGAGGGTGGCTCCCTTTGCTCTTTCACCAGCCTTAGATAGAGCCTCCATTTCAGCGTGTGGGGCCCCTGCCTTTTTATGATATCCAGAGCCAACAATCTGTCCATCTTTAACAACAAGTGCCCCTACTAAGGGATTTGGAGATGTGGAGCCCAGGCCCTTTTTTGCCAGCCTGAGCACATGTTTCATGAATCCTTCGTCAATATCCATTAGTCTCTTAATAATGGAATTTGTGTTTTTTAGCAGAAAATCTTGTAATAAATTTATGAATTAAGGAATTTAGGGATTAAGGAATTCCTCAATTAGCAATTTTTACCCTGTGAAATCTTTTTTATTTTATTTCACCGGGGCCTGAATTCTGGCTTGTCCGGGTTAGGGTTTATCTACTCCCCTTCTTTCATCAAGCAAGTCTTTCAATTCGGTCATGAATTCATTTATATCCTTAAATTGCCGATAAACAGATGCAAACCTTACATAGGCAACATCATCCCAACTTTTAAGTCTTTCAATCACCCTTTCACCTATATCAGAACTGTTTATTTCCCTATGGCCAATTTCCTGAAATAGCTGGGCCAGAGAATCAACAAAATCATCAATCTTATTGATGCTTATTGGCCTCTTCTGGCAGGCCTTTTGAATGCCCGCCCTTATCTTTTCATTATTGAAAGGCTCTCTTCTTCCATCCTTTTTTACCACCATAGGTAAAACAGCCTCAACCTTTTCGTAGGTGGTAAAGCGCTTTTGGCAATTAAGGCACTCCCTTCTTCTTCTTATCATCCTATCATCTTTACCGAGCCTGGAGTCAATGACCTTATTGTTAATTTCTGCACAAAATGGGCATTTCATATCGATAACCTCTCTACTTCTATATTTGCCTCAGACAGCATCTCATCTGCCAGAGTATCTGGGTAACCATCTACAAAAAAGATTTTTTCTACCCCTGCATTAATAAGCATCTTTGAACAAATGATACATGGCTTGTGGGTAGAGTATAGGGTTGTTCCTTTTGTAGTAACTCCATAATAGGCTGACTGTATAATTACATTTTGCTCAGCATGAAGACCTCTGCAGAGCTCGTGTCTCTCCCCTGGCTTTATCATTTGGTTCTCCCTCAGGCAGCCAGTTTCCTTGCAGTGTCTTATACCAGTCGGCGCGCCATTATAACCTGTAGCCAAAATCCTCTTATCTTTAACCAACACCGCGCCAACACTCCTCCTCAGGCAGGTTGATCGTGTAGCTACCAGCTTTGCAATGGACATAAAATATTCTGGCCAGGAAGGTCTTGGCACTTAATCCCCCAAAATAATTAATAGGAGGGAAATTGACGGCAAAGAGAATGAACCATTGATCTTACATCTGTCAGGACTTTCTTTTCATAAGGCCTCTCTAGTACTCTTATAATCCATTCAGCAATCTTCTTCATTTCTCTTTCCTTCATACCCCGTGTGGTGAGAGCAGGTGTACCTAATCTGATACCACTTGTTACCCTTGGCCCCTTTTTGTCAAAAGGTATACTATTTTTATTAACAACAATACCTGCTTGCTCTAAAGCATTCTCTGCATCGACCCCTGTCAAATCTCTTTTAGTAAGGTCAATTAGAACAATATGATTATCAGTCCCTCCACTAACCAATTCCAGACCATGAGCCAATAACTTTTCCGCCAAGACCTTTGCATTGTTCACAATCTGCCTCTGATAGTCAGTAAACTCTGGAGCCATTGCCTGCTTAAAGGCTACGGCCTTGGCAGCAATAACATGCATAAAGGGACCACCCTGTATCCCTGGAAAGATTTGGGCATCAATTTTTTTTGCGTACTTCTTTTTAGCCAGTATCAAACCCCCTCTTGGACCCCGGAGAGTCTTGTGTGTTGTAGCTGTAACAAAATCAGCAAAAGGAAACGGCGAAGGATGCTGACCCCCTGCAATCAAACCAGCGATATGAGCAATGTCAACCATAAAATAGGCTCCTATATCCTCTGCAATTTGATTAAAGGGCCTAAAATCAATTATCCTTGGGTAGGAGCTGGCACCAGCAATTATCAATTTTGGCCTAAAAGACATAGCCAAAGATTTAACCTGATCAAAATCTATTCTATGGGTCCGGGGATCAACCCCATAAAATAAAGCACGGTAAAACCTACCAGAAAAACTTATATTACTTCCATGGCTCAGATGACCTCCTTGTGCCAGATCCATTCCCATTATTTTATCATTGGGCTTTAAAAAGGAAAAATATACAGCCATATTGGCTTGAGAGCCAGAGTGAGGCTGAACATTAGCAAATTCGGCTTTAAAGAGCTTTTTTGCCCTCTCTATGGCCAGATTTTCTACAATATCGACATTTTTACATCCAGCATAGTATCTGTCCCCTGGATAGCCTTCGGCATACTTATTTGTCAATATGCTTCCCTGAATATCCATCACAACCTGGCTCGTGTAATTCTCCGAGGCAATCATCACAAGATTATCCCTTTGTCTCTCTGTTTCTGCCTCAATTGCCTTAGCAATCTGAGAATCAATCTTATTCAG
>JAUWZC010000267.1 GCA_030615565.1 Desulfobacteraceae bacterium
TAAAAAGAGATTATCCTGGGGGGTTCCACTTCCCTTTGATGATAATTATGTGACCTATGTCTGGTTTGATGCCTTGATAAACTATATATCTGCCCTTGGCTACCCGGATGGAGACCTTTTTAATAAATTCTGGCCTGTTGCGCAGCATATTATTGCAAAGGATATTTTAAAGCCCCATGGAATATTCTGGCCATGTATGCTCAAGGCAGCAGGTATTGAACCTTATCAGCATCTTAATGTCCATGGGTACTGGAATGTGAATATGGGGAAGATGTCAAAAAGCCTGGGAAATATAGTGAAGCCCATGGATTTAGCCTATAAATATGGCTTAGATGCATTCAGGTATTTCTTACTCAGAGATATGGTATTTGGTCTTGATTCTGATTTCACCGAGGAATCTCTTGTAAAGAGGTTTAATTCAGATCTGGCAAATGATTTGGGGAATCTGGTCTCTCGATCCATGAACATGGTAGTCAAATATTTTGATGGAAAACTCCAACCCCCTTCTACATTCAAAAAAGAGGATATTCTTTTGCAGGATGCTTCTTATAAGGTGATTGAAGAGTATACGGATATGATGAAAAAATTCACCTTTCACAAGGCATTAATTGTTGTGTGGGAATTAATTGGCAAGGCAAATAAATATATCGATACCATGAAACCTTGGGCGCTGGCTAAACAAGATAGAGAGCGATTGAGCACCGTGCTCAATACTATCACCGAGGTAATCAAAATAGTCTCAGTGCTGCTGTGGCCGTTTATGCCTCACACAGCAGAAAAGATACAGCATCAATTGGGATTAGGTGTAGTTGGGCTGGAATTGCCTCTTAATAGTTTAAAGGAATGGGGTCACGCAAAAAAGGTCAGGCCTGTATCAAAGGCCCCTCCCCTTTTTCCGAGGGTAAACCCTGTTAGAGAACTTAAGCGTGCCCCTTTAGATATTAAAAAAATAACAGAGCAAGGCCTACAAGGGAGCAAAAGGAGCGGCTTTCCTTCTGACAGGGTAAACCCTGAAATGGAGGAAAAGGTGAAAGAAGAATCAGGGCTGGTAAGCCTCGAGGATTTTCAAAGATTAGACATACGGGTTGGCACTATAAAAGAAGCAGAAACCATTCCCGGATCTAAAAAATTACTCAAGCTTGTTGTCGACATTGGAGAAGAGAGGACTATAGTGGCCGGGATGGCTGCTCACTACCAGACAAATGAACTAATAAATAAACAGGTGATAGTGATTACCAATCTCATGCCTGTCACACTCATGGGAGTTGAATCCAAAGGAATGATCCTTGCTGTAGAGGATGAAAAAGGGGTTTATCTCTTAATCCCGGATAAAAAAAGCAAACCAGGCAGCAAAATAAGCTAAGTGCTTCGACTCGCAAATACAGTGACGTATTTTACTAGCTAAGTTGGGGCAATTGCTCGCTCGCCTCGGCTGAGCTCGTCGCAGGCAGCACTAAGTCCTGAGTAAATAGGTTCGTAACCGAACTTATGAATCGAATGACTAAGGCTCCTATAGCTGCCCCAAATCCCTCAGTGTATTGCATGCACTGGCATTACCCAGGCTGCAACTCGCTTTCACTTTTTCTAAGGATTTTTCATATTCCCCTTGTTTGTGATACACAAGTCCCATGCCTAGGTGGGCATAGGAGTGGGCACCCTCCTTGGCTCTAAAGTCGTTAGGCAAACTCAAGACCTGCTGAAATTCTATAAGGGCCTCACTATATTGGCCTTTCATGAAATGAACATAGCCCTTGCTATAGTGAGCCCATATAAAATCAGGTTTTATTTTAATGGCTTCCTCGTACTCGGTGATAGCATTATCATACTGGGCCTTGTTGAAGTAGCAGAGACCTCTGTTATAATAGGCATCAGAAAAGTCGTACTCTATATCTTCTTTTTTCTCGTAAAAGTCTATAGTCACCGTATAATCAGCTATTGCCTGGTCATACTTTTTCTGTTCGTAGAAAAGATTTCCCCTGTTATAGTAGGCTCTTGTATATTTTGTGTATTCTACGTCTTTTATTACTACATCCTCCCATTCAATTTTGGCTATGCGTATGGCATTGTTGTAGGCATCCTCGGCATTTATACTCATGCCTTCCTTAGCGTATATAACACCTAAGTTGTTGTAAACATCGGCATGATATGGCTTTTCCTGTGCTTGACTCGATGGGAGAGCTGCGGTGTAATAGATTTTAGCATTTGTATAATCCCCTTGCTTGAAGTAAAAAATCCCCAGATTGTTTTTTGCCTCTTCATTAGTCGGGTCAAGCTGGATAGCCATCAAATAGTCATCCCGCGATCTGGTATCACTCGCATCCTTTTCATAGTAAGTAAGTCCTCTATTATTGTAAGCCGCTGCATAATCAGGCTTTAGATTAATTGCCTGTGTTAAGGCGGTTAGTGCCTCATCAAATTTACCCTCTCTTAGATATTCCGTCCCTTTAGAAAAAAATGTAGTCGCATCTTGGGCAACACCAATCGCTGGCCATATCATGGCAAAGGATACAATGGTTGATATCATCATCAATCTTTTAAGGGAATTCTTTTTCATGGTTCAACTCCGTGAGCTAATGTTAGTCCTTCGATTCACAAATTCGATGATTAAATTAGGACGCAGATCCGCCTCCCAGACGGCGGGCAGGTCTGCGCAGATACATACAGATAATAATTTTTTTTATTTCTTAATCCAAAAAATCTGCGTTAATCTGCGTCCACAATGGGATTTCCTGCTATGTATTTACTCAGGACTTAATTTAATTTCTTGCTCTCTCTTTCAATAGTTTCTTTAACCTCAAATTTTCCCCCTGGTTTGACTATCTCGTAATAATATTCCTTATAGTTCTTTGTATAATAGGACATACTCACTTTTGAACCCTTTATCGCCCAATCAGGAATATCTATCTCAATTGCCGGATAAAAGATTTTAGTCTTATCCAGGGTAA